>JAAXXA010000908.1 GCA_013334735.1 Bacteroidota bacterium | reverse complement strand
ATGGCAATACCACAGCTGCCGATTTACTCAAACATGATAAAATAAAAAAGACAGCTGCATAAATTAATAGTTTTATATTTTGTGTTTTAAGATAGTTGCAATATACGATCAGCGAAAGCAAAAAGAAAAGAGAGTACAAAACATCTTTTCTTTCCGAAATCCACGCCACCGACTCAACATGCATAGGATGTACGGCAAAAAAAGCAGCCGTGATCAAAGCAACCACCGCATTTTTAGGTGAAATCTTTTTTATTAATACAAAAACCAAATAAGTATTTATTATGTGAATTATGATATTATTTATATGCAAAAAAACAGATGGGTCTTTAAATAATTTTTGTTCAACAGCGTAAGTTAAAATTGTTATTGGTTGGTAATTGCCGGCATAAAATTCCGTAAAAAACAATTTAATATTTTCCCATTTTATATTTTTTATGTGGCTGTTTTGAATAATATACAAATCATCATCCCAAACGTAACCAAAGCCCGTTGCTTTAAAATAAATGATTAATGTAATAATGAAAACCCCTGCCAAAGCTAACCAATAACATTTGCTGATGTTATTATTATCAACTTTTTGATTTGGTTTTTTTTGCGGTGATTGGTTCTTTTTATTTTTTATTTTATTTTGTTTTGTGTTCATGTTTAGTGTTAGGGTTCTTTAGACAATCGCTTATTCAATATAAGTCTGAAATAAATCTCCAACAGGAATGTCGTTTTTTATTGACCAAATATATTTTTGACCAAATGCATTGTTCATTCCTGTATATTTTTTACCGGATTTATTATTTAATTGGTCATACTTCAAAACACAGTACTCTAATTCTGATATTGCATTCCATTTTAGTTCGCAAGCAGTCATATAATTAGCTTCTTTTAATACAACACCTGTAACATTATAAATTTTAAATAATCGAATTGATGCTGATGTTCCTCCTTCAATTAGAAAATACTGTTTATTAGGTGAAACACTTACGAATTCAATGTTAGGAAGAACAGGGGAATTCAGATAAAAAGTAGTTGTGTCTAAAACATCGAATATGACTTTATTTTTTATTAAATCAATTAAACAAAAAAAATTGCATTCTGTAGATCCGTATCTTGAGAATGCAACAAAGAAATAATCACCAATCTGCTTTGAAGCAATATAATTTGATTTAGAAGCATTAATTTGAAATTGCTTTAACGTATCATTTCTATTTGAAATTATAATTAATCTATTGTCTAGGTATAAAGATTTTATTTTAGATGAGTCAGGATTTTTTATTTTTAAATCTGTAATTTGAGTTTTAGCGTAAAAAGGAATAATAGTAAGTAAAATTGAAAAAAATAAAACTAATATTCCGATTGATTTTCTTTTCATAATATTTTTTTTATACTCTTTATGCCTCACAGCACAGATTGCTCCTCATAAATATTTGATTAAGTTTAAAGATAAAAATAATTCTCCTTTTTCAATATCAAATCCCTCGCAATTTTTATCTCCTAAAGCAATTGACCGCAGGATACGTCAGTGAATTTATATTAAATATAATGATTTGCCTGTTACACA
>JAAXXA010000907.1 GCA_013334735.1 Bacteroidota bacterium | reverse complement strand
TAATGGTTAATGGTTATTGGTTATTGGTTATTGGTTATTGGTTATTGGTTAATGGTTATTGGTTAATGGTTATTGGTTTAAATTTATGTTCCAAATCTATGAAAAATATTTGAAGTAGTAGAATTTGCTATAGATTTCATAAAAAACAATTATTTCTATTTTTTATTAATAAACCAATTTTGAGCTTTATAGCATAGAAAAGAAGACCCTACGCCTATTACTATTCCAGCTAATACATCGCTCGGGTAATGGACTCCTAAATGCATCCTTGAGTACGCCACAGAGCCTGCCCATATATAAGCAGGAACAATTACATAAGCTTTTGGGAAATTTAAACTAAGTGAAGTTGCAGCAGCAAATGCAACAGTAGTATGTCCAGAAGGGAAAGATGGACTTCCCTCTTTTGCTTGTTTATCAATTTCGGGATATGAAAGATATGGTCTTTTCCTGTTAATTACATATTTAAGAGTTGTAGTTATTGATGCAGCTAAAATAACAGATGCTCCGGTAACATATCCTTTATTAATAAGCTCTTTCTCTTTGCGGATAAGTCCTGTTGCAAAGACACCAAGAGGTATAGCAAAACTAAGAGGGGTGGCAGTATTTGTAATAAATTTAAAACTTTTATCTAGGTTTTTATTACGATTAATGTTTATATCTTTTAATAAATTTATATCTATGTTCTGAGAAAAACAATTTACATAAAAGAAAATAAAAAATGTAAAAACAATTGTTTTTTTCATGATTAATCTATTAAAGAAAAATGTCATATTATTTTTCGTTCATTTTTAATAAGTTCATAAGCAGCATTAAGCTTTTGAAATTTTTCATTAGCAGCTTTTTGAATATCATCACCGAGATGCCCTACCTTATCAGGATGATATTTTAGAGCCATTCTACGATATGCTTTTTTCAATTCTTCGTCAGTTGCATCGGGGGTAATTTCGAGAATACGATATGCGCTAGTTGTATCTTTAACAAACATAGCTTTAACAGATTCAAAATCCATTTGACTAATGCCAAGATATTCAGCTATTTTACGAATAATCTCTATTTCGGAAAGATGGATTTGTCCGTCAGCCATAGAAATACCGAACAGATAATGCATTAACTGCAAACGTAATGGCAATTGCATATTATAACGGATTTGAGTACAAACATCCTGTAAGGAAAATTCCTGATTAATAATTTCTTTAAGCATTAACATTCGCTGCTGTGTTTCAGCTTGCCCAACCTGTTTTATAAAAAAACTTTTAACATAATCAAGCTCCGATTTTAAAACTTTTCCATCAGCTTTCATTACGGCGGCTGACAAAATTAGCAGAGAAGCGCCAAAATCTCCTCGTGAAGTGGATTTAGCTGCTACCTGAACTCCATCGGACATATTATCAAACATAGATCCTGCAAGAAAACCCATAATTGCGCCTATAGGTCCACCAAGAGCCCAGCCTAAACCTCCACCTAACCATTTGCCGTATTTGCTCATAAAGAATTAGTTATTGGTTATTAGTTATTAGTTATTAGTTATTGGTTATTGGTTATTGGTTATTGG
>JAAXXA010000286.1 GCA_013334735.1 Bacteroidota bacterium | reverse complement strand
AACAAAGAATAATGGAAATATTCAAATTTGGCGGATTATCAACTCAGGATGCAGATTCAGTAAAAAGAGTTTCCGAAATTATAAAAGCAAATAGTGATAAAGAACTTGTTCTGGTTTTTTCGGCAATGGGTAAAACCACTCGCCAACTTGAAAAATTTATCTATTCTGCTTTTCATAACAAACCCGATTTTAATGAACAATATCAGCTATTCTACGATTATCACTTTAAAATAATTAATGAACTTAACTTAAATGATAATGAGAAAATTGCTATTGGCAATATATTCAATGAGGTAAAAAAATATTGTAACGAAACAGAAAAAAACAATTATGATTTTTTTTATGATCAAATAGTTTGCTACGGCGAATTAATAGCATCTCGAATACTTAGCTTTTATCTTGAAAAAATAGGACTACCTAATAAATGGATTGACATCCGCAATTCCTTAATTACAAATAATCATTTTCGCGAAGGTGTTGTTAATTGGGAAGATTCAAATTTTCTTATAAGAAATAATTTTCTTTTCGAAAAAAATCAAAATAATTTATTTGTTACTCAAGGATTTATTGCGAAAACAAAAGAAGGTTTTACTACTACTTTAGGACTTGATGGTTCTGATTATACAGCGGCAATACTTGCCCATTGTCTTGATGCGAATCATGTTACTATATGGAAGGATGTTAAAGGCGTTATGAATGCTGATCCCAAATATTTTGATGAAACAATAATGTTAAATACTTTGTCGTACAACGATGCAATTGAACTGGCATTTTATGGGGCTAATGTTATCCACCCAAAAGCTATTAAACCCTTACAAAACAAAAACATTTCTCTTGAAGTTAAGTCATTTTTCACTCCCAAACATAAAGGCACAATAATTAATAATGAGCCTTGTGAACAAAAAATAACTACTTACATTTTTAAAATTAATCAGGTATTACTTACTATTTCTCCACTTGACTTTTCATTTATTATTGAAGAAAATTTAAGAGATATTTTTGATATTTTTTCAAAATATTATGTTAAAGTAAACATAATGCAAAATACTGCAATAAGCTTTACTGTTAGCATTGATAATAATGAAACAAAGCTCCCCGACATTTTAAAAGAGCTTAATCAGAGATTTAAAGTGGAATCAGTTCAAGGTTTGGAGTTGATAACAATTAGAAATCATAATCAACAAATCATTGATAAAGTGATAGCCAATAAAAAAGTTTTTGTTAAATTTTTAAGCGGTAATGTAGCACAGATTATTGCAAAATAAATTTATTTATAAAAAAAATATGAAATAAATTAATAATTTTCCGCACACAGCTTGAAGCTTGAAGCTTGACGCTTGCAGCTTGTAACTTGCGGCTTGCAGCTTGCGGCTTGTAGCTTGTAGCTTAAGAAAACCATTAACAATTAACCATTATGAAAGTAGCTGTAATTGGAGCCACCGGTTTAGTAGGTGGAATGATGCTTAAAGTACTTGAAGAAAGAAATTTTCCTGTTAGTAAATTGATTCCTGTTGCATCGGCAAAATCAGTAGGGAATTTAATTCGTTTTAAAAATACAGATTATAAAGTAGTTTCTATTGAAGATGCTATAAAAGAACGTCCTGATTTTGCTTTATTTTCGGCAGGCAGCGAAGTGTCAAAAAAATACGCTCCCGAATTTGCAGCTGTTGGTACTTATGTAATTGACAATTCTTCGGCATGGAGGATGTATCCTGAACACAAGCTTGTAGTTCCTGAAGTTAATGCTCACGTTTTAACTCAACAGGATAAAATTATTGCTAATCCTAATTGTTCAACAATTCAGTTGGTTGTTGCTATTGCCCCATTGCATAAGCGATACGGCATAAAAAGGATTGTAATCTCAACCTATCAGTCAGTTTCAGGTACAGGGCAAAAAGCAATTAAACAGTTAGAAAACGAACGAAATAACGTGCAGGGAGAAATGGTGTATCCATATCCTATTGACTTAAATTGTATTCCCCATGGAGGCTCATTCCTGAATAATGGCTATACAACTGAAGAAATTAAACTTAAAGATGAAACACGAAAAATATTAGGAGACCAAACTATTAACGTTACTGCTATGGTAGTAAGAGTTCCCGTTAAGATTTGTCATTCTGAATCTGTTAATATCGAATTTAATAAAGATTTTGATTTGGATGAAATAAGGTATATTCTTGATAAAGCTCCGGGTGTTATCGTAATTGATGATGTTTCAAAAAACAAATATCCTGTACCTCTCAATATCGAAGGCAAAGATGATGTTTATGTAGGAAGAATACATCGCGACGATTCACAGCCAAATTCATTAAATATGTGGATTGTAGGTGATAATTTACGTAAAGGCGCCGCTACCAATGCTGTTCAGATTGCAGAATATATAATAAAAATGGCGATGTGATTAACATCGCCATTTATTTTTTGTAAGCTCAAAACCAAGTACTTTAGGCACTCCAAACTTTAGGCACTTTAAGTACTATTCTTTTAAAGTAAGTTCTTTAATTATATTAGTTGCTCCTGCATATTTATCAATAATAAACAACATATATTTTATATCTACCTCTATTGATCGTTGATAGTTTTCATCAAACAGAATAGGAACACTGGTAGCTTCCCAGTTTATATCAAATGCTACACCTACTAATTCTCCATTTCCATTAATAACAGGAGAGCCTGACATACCTCCGGTTTGATCATTATTTGAGATAAAGCAAGTTCTCATTTCACCGTCTGTTGAATACTTACCATAATCTTTGCTTTCGTATAATTGCTTTAGTTTTGGAGGAACCTCAAAATCGCTATTGTCATGATTTTCTTTATCTATCAAATCTTTTAAAGTTGTATAATATCCGAAACTTTTTGAAGGACTTGGATTGTAATCCGAAATTTTACCATAAGTAAGCCGCATAGTACTATTTGCATTCGGGTAGTATTTTTTGTCCTTGTTTTGCTCAATTATACCATCTACAAATAATCGTGTTTTACCTGCCAGTTCTAATTTAGCGTTATTATATAATTCTGCAACTTCCTTATACTTATTATAAAATGAAATCATTGTGATATAGCCCAAATCTTTATCTAATTTTTTATAATCGGCTTTTGCTAAAAACTCTAACAATTTATCTTTACTGACAAAAATTGATTTATTATACATTTCATCAACATAAGCGCTTATGCTTTCTTTGTATTTATTTTGAATTGTTGTATATATATCGGGAAGAAATTCTTTAGGAACATCATCATTAAACATTTCCATCATAGCTGAACATTTTTTTGTATCAGTTCCAATATTATAATTTTTAAAAAATTGTTTTGCAGCATAAGTAAAAGTTTGTGTAAGCCTGTTAAGAGTATCCTCCTCTGCTCCAATTTTTAATTGTTTATATAATTCTTCATACGAATTTGCGAAAACCAATAATTCAATACCTTGCATAATAGCTTCTCTATAATAGCTATATGTAATAGCATATTTTCTTACATTATCATTTAGCTTAGAAATTTCATCAAGCACAGTACCGTATTTCTTTTTTAATGTCGGATTGTTACTGTACCATGCAATAAAAGAATTTTCAATTGCTACCTTTTTATCATAAATTTTAAGTTTTTCAAGTTGTTCCGATTGCCCAATATAATATTTGTAATAATTTGATATAACAGCGTATTTAGAAGCATATTTGATATCTACTTCTTTACTGGCTTTCATATCTTCGCTCATTATTGAAAGTATGCTTTTTCTGATTTTTACTTTTGCAGTATTAAGTTCAAGAGTAAGCTTAACACCATAAGATGTTATAAAGCGATCTGTTGTTCCGGGAAAGCCCAAAATCATTGTAAAATCATCTTTTTTAACGCCTTTTAATGATATGGGTAAAGAATATTTTGGTTTATATGGCACATTCTTTTTAGAGTATTCAGCAGGTGTGCCTTCAGGAGACATATAAATTCTGAATAAAGAAAAATCACCTGTTTCGCGAGGCCACATCCAGTTATCGGTATCTCCTCCAAACTTTCCGATAGCTTCAGGTGGAGCTCCAACCAATCGAACATCTTTGTAAGTTTCTGTAATAAATAAATAATATTCATTCCCTTCAAAAAAAGGTATTACTTTGGCAGTATAAAGATTTCCTTTAACAGCTTGCTTTTCAATGATAGAACTAAGTGAATCAACAATCGCCTTCCGCTCTGATTCAGAAAGGTTGTCTTTTAAATATGGTAATATTTTCCCGCTAACATCTTCCATCGAAATTAAAAAAGTAGCAGTTAGCTTATCATTTCTTAATTCTTCTATTCTATTTAAAGCCCAAAATCCATTTTTTAAATAATCCTTTTCAACAGTGCTGTGATTTTGGATATAATTGTACGCGCAATGATGATTTGTTAGCAGTAAACCTTCCGAAGAAATCATTGATCCTGTACATCTGCCATTATTAATTGATACAATCGCATCTTTTATACTGGAATGATTTACACTGTATATTTCTTCGGCAGTTAAATGGCATCCCATTTTTTGCATATCAACATAATTAAGACGTTCAACAAGTAATGGAAGCCACATTCCTTCATCAGCTTTAACTTTTGCTGAAATAAATAATGCTGATGTTACAAATAAAATAAATATTTTTTTCATCATTTTATTAAATTATATTTTAATATACCATTTCAATAGCACAAATATATATATTTTTAATATTATACTATTTTAAATATTATAATTTAAAATTAAG
>JAAXXA010000285.1 GCA_013334735.1 Bacteroidota bacterium | reverse complement strand
AAATTTTCTTTATATCCGGCTTCCTGCAATAGAGCGTTTTCAACATTTCCTTTTTTTAATTTTATCCATAAATATTTTTTTCCGGTATTAATATATGCTTGTAGTTCCTCCGGCTTTTTAACTATGCTGTCGAAAGAAGCAGCCATGTAGCCATCGCGCCATAATGTATATATAAGATTGTTGAGTTCTGAATTTAAAGTAATAGTATCGTTAAACTCTTTTTTATAAGAATATTTTTTAAGTATTGACTTTTGATTTTCGTTTGCAATTATTTTAAGATTGTAAGATTTTTGGGCGTATATTTCGAGCGAACACACAATTAGTGCGCAAAGGATAAGAAGATATTTATGTGAAATGTTTTTCAAAAATTTATAATTATTTTTAAAAATAGTGCCTAGAGTTTGGAGTGCCTAAAGTGCCTAGAGTTGAGGGCTGCAAGCTGCAAGCTACAAGCTGCAAGCCCCAAGCTATAAGCACTCATAACTCCAAACTCCAAGTACTCCAAACTTTAGGCACTTATTTTACTCCCAGTTTATTTCTTCTTTCCCCATATTTCGTAATAATTCGTTTGTTTTTGAAAAATGCCTGCATCCGAAAAACCCACTGAATGCAGAGAATGGGGAAGGATGAGGAGCTTTCAAAACATGATGACGTGAAAGATCAATTAATTTTTCTTTTGCCTGCGCGTAAGAGCCCCATAAAATAAAAACAACTCCTTCTTTTTTTTCAGATACAATACGTATTACAGCATCTGTAAATATTTCCCAGCCTTTGTTTTGATGAGATCCTGCCTGATTTGCCCTAACTGTAAGAGTAGCATTTAGCAATAATATACCTTGTTTTGCCCATCTTTCCAAGTTTCCGCTTTCCGGAATATTAATACCAAGGTCGCTATTAAGTTCTTTGAAAATATTTTGTAACGAAGGTGGTTTTTTAATACCATCAGTTACAGAAAAACATAATCCGTTTGCCTGTCCATTACCATGATAAGGATCCTGACCAATAATCACAACTTTCACTTTATCGAAAGGGGTATTGTTAAAAGCCGAAAAAATAAGACTTCCCGGAGGAAACACAGTAAATTTTTTCTTTTCTTCAAGCAAAAAAGTTTTAATTTGCACAAAATATTGTGATTTGAATTCTTTATCAAGAAGCTGTTTCCAGCTTTCTTCGATATTGGGATTAATTTCTGCCATAATTTTAATATCAATAAATTGAATCTATCCGTAATGTCGCTAAAAATAAAAATATTGCAAATTGTAAATTTATAAGACTTAGAATTATCAATGCTTATACTGTTTTTTGCATTTTGCATTTTAGATTTTACTGCGTCTTAGTCGTATTAAAATTTGCACCATATATTTTAATACGATAAGTTTACAGACAGACTCTAATTAGTTATGGTAAACTTAAATTTTTTTAATAAGTTGTTTGTAAATATATAAAAATATTTTTTTTTATCAGCATATTACATTACTTTTGTACTTTAAAATTGAAAAATTGTACAAAATTTTTGTAAAATTATGAAAAAACTTTTAGTGATAGCTTTTGCGGTGTTTTTATTAGGTAGTATATTATCATCTTGCAAAACACATGAAAGATGTCCTGCTTATGGTCAAATTGAAAAAGCAAAAACAGACAAACCTTCCTGATTATCACAGCGTTTTTATTAATGTCCCATGATAGCAAAAATTTAAGTTATCATGGTTTTTTTATTTAAAGCATGTTTCTTTTTAATTTTCATAGAACATGAGAGCAATTGTAACATTAATACTTTTTTTTTCCATACCTCTTTTTATTTTTGCTCAAAACATAAAAGGCGGGGTAGCTTTGGGATTTAATGCGTCGCAGGTTGATGGCGATGAAGTTTTTGGATATCACAAATACGGTCTTAATGTTGGTCCACTTGCAATTATTCCGGTAGGTAAATATTTTTCATTTAGTCTAGAAACTCTTTATAATCAAAAAGGCAGTTATCAACGTCCTCAACGTGATGATTCTCTCAGCGGAGAATATAAACTTATTTTAAATTACGTTGATGTTCCTGTACTTTTCCGTTATACAGATAAAGATGTTTTTACTTTTGGAACAGGTTTTTCGTGGGGCAAACTTGTTGATTTTAGAGAATGGGAACATGGCAGACGCGTTATTTGGAATACTCCTTATGGTCCTTATAAAACAAGTGATGTAAATGTTTTGATAGACGCACAGTTTAAACTTTTAACAGGACTTAGCTTCGATTTCAGATATGCTTATTCGGTTGCGAAACTTCGTACAAGAACTTTTTTGACAGGAGAGGTTCGAAAACAGTTTAATAATATTATAACTTTTAGGTTAGTGTACGTTTTTAAAGATAAACCGAAAAAAAGTGAAAAGTTGAAAGTGAAAAGTGAAAAGTGAAAAAGCTACAAGCTACAAGCCTCAAGCTGCAAGTTTATTTTTTCCTTTTCCAGATTTTGCTTATTCTGCTTATAGGTTTTTGGGGATTATAGTCAGGGGCTGCGCCAAATTTTTCAGGTAATTTTATTTTATATATATCTTTTCCGAGAAGTTCTTCAATTTGCGAAAAACTTTTTTGTTCCTTTTCATTAATGAATGTAATGGCAACTCCATCGGCTTCTGCTCTGGCTGTTCGGCCTATTCTGTGTATGTAATCTTCGCCATCGTTGGGAACATCGTAATTAATAACAAGGTCAATATCTTCGATATCAATACCGCGCGAAAGTATGTCTGTGGCTACTAATATGTTAAGTTTTCTGCTTTTAAATTCCAAAAGAGCATTTTCTCTGCTTGCCTGATCTAAGTCGGAGTGAATATCTTTTACTGCAAAGCCTGATTTTTTCAATTCTGCGCTAAGCTGCTTAGTCTTTATTTTTGTTGAACAGAAAATCAAAACCGAGCGTAGTTGTTTATTAAACAAAAGGTCTTTAACCAATGGAATTTTCTGATTGTCGTAAACAACATAGGCTGCCTGCAATATTTTCTCGACAGGTTTTGAAACGGCGATATTTATTTCTATCGGATTTGAAAGAATTTTTCGTGATAATTCCCTTATCATTCTTGGCATTGTGGCTGCAAATAGAATGTTTTGCCTTTTCGGAGGAAGGTAAGAAATAATTTTCATAATATCGTCAAAAAAGCCCATATCAAGCATTCTGTCGGCTTCATCTAATATTAAATATTTTAATTCCGAAATTTTTACATAATTATTATTCAAATGGGCTATCATTCTGCCCGGTGTGCATATTACCACATCAGCGCCTTCGGTTAATGCTTGCTGTTCCTGCGAAAACGAAACACCATCGGTACCACCGTAAACAGGAATAGAACTAACGGAAGTGAAATAGGAGAGACCCTGCATATTCTGATCTATCTGTATTGCAAGTTCGCGTGTAGGTACAATTACCATCGCTTTAATATGTTCATCATTTTTAAATGAAATGATCTTATGTATTATGGGCAGCAAAAAAGCAGCTGTTTTTCCAGTACCTGTTTGTGCGGAACCTATCAAATCATTTCCTTCAAGAATTACAGGAATAGCTTGTTCTTGTATTGGTGTAGCGGTTTTAAAGCCAATCGCGTTTATTCCTTCTAAAAGTCTTGAATCGAAGCCGAACTCATCAAAATTCATTTGTTAAATTTTTTGATAATTTTTGTAAAGGTAATAATTAAAAATTTATGTGTTTTGTATTTCCATGTTTCAGAAATAAAATGCTTAACAATTGGATATGATAATTTACTCATTGTATCAATTATTTCGGGATAATTGCATAGCTTTTGGGAATGATTTACATTTGATTACCGATTGTAGCAAATCAAAGTTGCTATGTGTTTTTATTGTATTGTCAAAGAAATTGTACGCCCAAGTCCAAGCTCTAACAAACGATAAAGTGTGGAAAGTTGAATGTCGCTATGACCATTTTCAATTCTTGAAATAAAACTTTTTTTTGTTCCTGTTTTTTGAGCAAGTTCTTCCTGAGTCATGTGTGCTAATCGTCTTTCTTCTTTAATAACTTCTCCAATTGCAAATGCTTTTGCTTTTATTTCGAACTCGGTTCTTTTATCAGAACCTATTGGACCATAACGACTATCTAAATGTTCATCAAATGTTGTAATTTTTTTATTGTTTTTCATTTTTTTATTATTCTTTCCACGACGCAAAGTTAACTAATAATGGAACATAAACAAAAATTTAAAATATTTATTGTTATTATATCAGGGTTTTTGAATTGGAACATCCTATCAGTACCTTTAAAAAAATAAGCTAATAATGCGAATCAAGGGTTGAAATTAAATATTTTAAGTATCATATTATCAGTTTCCATAAGTGTAGTCGCTTTCACAGTCACCCTGAGCGTAGTCGAAGGGTGATTTAGTAGTCATGGTTCGACTACGCTCACCATGACTGTGTTTTTGAGTTTTTTATTGCAAAAAAAAATTACTCAACCCTTGATTCGCATAATTAATAAGAGTATAATTATTTTAAAGTCTCTTTAATTTTATTCCACGACGCAGTTATTTTTTTCTCATCAAGTAAATTATTTGATAATTTAAGTTCTTTTATATCTCCAAAATAGAAACCCGAATATCCCATAAAGTTACCAATAAATAATGATTCATCAGTATTCTCAAAAGGAGTTTGAATTTGATGAACTCCTGTAAGTTCGCCATTAACATAAGCCCTCATAACATTATTATTCAGTTCTAACGAGAAATAATTCCATTTA
>JAAXXA010000284.1 GCA_013334735.1 Bacteroidota bacterium | reverse complement strand
TCGAATCGTAATATAAAAAAAGTAACATCAATTCTCAATCCTATCCCCACCCCTACAGCTATCTCTTTATAAAATTCAGAAAATGAAAATGGCTTCGCGATATTTGATGGATTTGATTTAAGCAACCAAATATTTCCTGCATCTGCAAATAAAGCTCCTTTAAAAAAACTAAAAATATTAAAGCGATATTCTGCATTAGTTTCAAGTTTCACATCGCCTCCTAATTGTAAAAAGCCCTTGGTATCCGCATTCTGTTGATATGTTCCCGGTCCGACAGAATTAATATGAAATGCACGGATACTATTTGTACCTCCACTAAAAAATTGTTTGGTATATGGTAAGATAGAAGAATTACCATAAGGCTTACCCACACCTGCAAAAACTCTTAACGCTAATTTATTTTTATCAATAAAATTGTAATAAGAGCGACCATCAATACTTAGTTTCGCGTATTGCGAATAAACAGAACCTATCACTTTTGAAGGATTATCCGATGTGTTTTTTTCTCCTGCAATTAATTTTATCAACGAAAAAGTATTTCCGGCAAACTCAGTAGATAAATGAAAAAAGTACTGCATCTTTTTTTCAGGTTCTACTTGTTCATTATATGTATATGAATAACTTCCTCCTGCTATAAATTGCTCTTCATAACTTTTTTTAAGAAACGGATTTGCTGCCAGTAAATCTGTGAACGCTACGGATTTGTTGCCAATAGAAGTATAACTTGCGCTTACCGGATTTAATTCATGTTCTTTCCGGATATCTTCTTTCCACTTAAAACCATAAATAAACTGAAATGTGCGCATATCGAAATAATTTACTCTTTTCAAATAATTATAAGAAAGTGAAAAACGTGTTTTTGGGACATACATACTGCCGGTTCTAATTTTAAAAGGAACCACAAAGCGTGGAAAATACAACTCAACTTGCGGATTCAAAGAATATGAATACAGATTATTATTTTTCCCGCCAAATTGCGCCTCATAAGATCCTGCCATATTTATATTCAGCAACTCAGCTCCGTTAAAAATATTTCTGTTCAGATAACTTAAATTTATACGTGGACCTGTATAATTATTTGATTTCGAAACAATATCAACTTCTGCTCTGAATGTGTGATTTGTCATAGGAGTCATAAAAATAGCCACATCTAAAAATCCCTTTGCCGAAGTATCGCTGTCAGAAAATTTAACACGCACAAATTTGAAATTCCCCATTGTCATTAATCGGTTAAGCGTGATGTTATGATTTTTTCGGGAATAGATTTCATATTTTCTTAAATAAACAGACCTTAAAATTACTTTCGGCTTGATATTCATTTCCGTTTCTTTTCCTGAAAACACGACGCTTTGATATCTTAATGTATCTTTTATTCTGTCCGCTGCTTCATCATTTAAAGAATATTTCTGATCTATAAATACATTGTTAACGCGATAAAGGATTAAAGCATTTTCAGGAACACTATCAATTAATGTAAGCTTGAGAGTTACATCGTGATTTACCCCTGAAGTATCCGCTTTAAAAAGCAAATAATCAGGATTGAAGTAGAAGTATCCATTGTTTTTTAATAAAGCATCAATCCTTATTCTTTCGTTTTTTAAATTTTCGAGATTATAATCTTCACCGGGCTTAATTAAAGTATTTTCTTTATCTGCAAGAATTATTTTACTTAAAGTATCATCCGGAATAGAATAGATAAGTTCTTTAACAATATATGGTTTATGAATATGACTTATGTAAATTACTTTAGCAGTATGTTTTTTTTCAACGATTTTAAATTCAGTAGAACTTTTGAATATACCGATATTGAAAAATTTAGCATCAATGATTGCAGATGTGACGCCGGGTTTAATACTACTAATTAAAACACGAGCTTCACCTGATTTTTTAAGCCATTTTTTAAATTTACTTTTTGGAGATTCCCCTGCTTTCAGATACTTCCACAATTTAGGACGCATGCCTAAAAAATTTTTATTAGGTTGAGTTTGTATCGTGTTTTCGGCAATAGTTTTAATAAATTTTTTATTTTTCTTTTTTATATTATCTGTCGATTCTAATTTTATTTCCGCTCCTGAATAAAGTTTTTCACCTTGCGGCAAAAGCTTAGTTCCGCTGCAAGCTGCTATAAATAAATAAAAAATTAATAGCAGATTGCTTCGGTAAAAACCTCGCAATGACGAGTTACTATTTTTGAAAAATTGTGTCATTGGTATTCGTTTTTTTTGATGAATCATTTTTATTTTTTGGCGAATTAAAAAATTCTTTCCAATTATCGAAATCGCGTACATATAAAACTCCTGCGCCGGTTTCTACTAACTGACCTTCGATAGCGCCTTCATACTGATTATGTCTGAAACCTTTTATCCGGTAGCGTCCATCTTCAGTTAGTTTGTATTCTAATGTAACGTCGCTTGTAATATCGCTTGCAGAATTTTGTTTTGCTTTTTCGCCTTCCACATCCACAACACCTCCCACCTGTACCGTTAATCGTTCATTAAAAAGTTGTTTTTTCACGCCAATATCTACCTGTGTTCTTCCTTTTGCCTGCCCTGATTGAAAATCATCATAAGATTGAACATCAAAATTTAATTCGACACCCGGTACAAACTTAGAACTCCACTGATTTAATTGGGCTGATAAAAATTTACCTACTGTTGTGCGAGCCACAGTTGATGCTCCTCCGTTAGATTCAGTTTGCAGAGGGTTTTCCTGAATAAATCTGCCTAATACCAATAAAGCAAATACCTGTTTGTTTAATGCTGAGGGATCTTCATTCAATATATTCAATTTTGCATTTACCGCCCCACCCAAAATTCCTTTATCCTCAGGCGCTAATTGTATTTCGAAGCTAATTTCAGGATGTAAAATCACTCCGCGTAGTTTAAGTAAAACCAAAAACGGATAACGTTGTTTGTACAAGTTTTTATCGGCTTCACTCAAACCGGACATCTGATCAGCGACAAGATCAAAAGGTGATGCGCGAACTGAATATATAGCATTTATTGATATTTCCGCATCTAACGGATCTCCATTCCATATAATCGTACTTCCGGGATCAATATCAAATTTTCTTTTTACAACAGATTCCAACGAAACCAGATAACTGCCCTCATTCAAATTATAAGCGCCGGTTAGGCTCATTTTCCCACTCCTGTCTATTGAAAAACTTAATGCAGCCTCGCCTTTAACGACTAAAGAATCATTAGAAGAAGGATCCATTAATAAACGAAGTGTTGCTTGCTTATCTATTTCAATAATTGAAGATATGTCAAATCCTGTTAATCCTGTTTTTTGATTTGTTTTTTTCTCAATTCCGTAAAGAATAGGATTAAGTTTTAATGAATCATCAAATTCCACAACATCTTCACCTTTGTCGGTTGTGAGCGTTTCTTCAGGAACTGCAAATGTAAAATTTGAACCCTTTTTCATTTTTAATTTTGCATTGACAACCGGAAGTGCCATTGGTCCATTTACATCGATCCTGCTGTCAATAATCATCTTACCATAGAATTCTTTATTGTCATTAGCTGTTGTGTTAAATAACAAAAAATCCTTTGTATTCACTCTTAACGCAAAAATGTAATTTTGGAAATGTTCCATTTTTACAGTACCATCTATAATTGCAGTGTGCATTTCAGTATCTAAAATTGTAAAAGAATTAAAATAAACCCCATCTTTTTTTAATTGAATAGTTTCATGTTTTAATTGTAATTTATTATTTAATGCTGCCGGTGTAACAAACACATTGTTGAACGTTAATTCACCCGTTACATCAGGCGCATCGGTTCTGCCTTCAATTAAAAAATTTCCTGTTAGATTTCCGGAAGCTTCTGTTATTGCTCCCATCGAAAATGCTTCTATAGTTTTCAAAGAAAGAGATTGGATAGCTGCTTTTATGTTGATAGAATTATCGCCTCCATTCGGGACAAAATAGCCTTTAGCTGTTAGATTATTATCAGCGCCGGATAAGCTTATATCAATATTAAATTTCTCGGTTGTCGGGTTCTCTGCTTTTACTGATAAATTTCCAATTGGCACTTCACGGACAAACAACTTGCTTATTTTGGCATCGGCAATTATACCATAAGAATTGTTAACTCTTTTAAGTAATATATTACCATCAACATTTCCTTTGACTAAACTTGTATCTTTTTCAATTATTCTTGAAATGTCATCTAATTTGAAATTTTTGATTTCTATGCTCAGATCATCGTTAAACTTATTATGCACTGACGAAATATTAATCTGGATTCCTGTTTTATTGATAAAAAGATGATGGATCAAAAATCCTTGTTTTCCAATTTTAATATAATTATCAGATGCAATGTCCCAGCGGTCATTCATTATATAGAAATTTTTTGTATCGAGAGTAAGCATGTAGTCAGATGCATCTTTAATAATCCGGGAACTGATCAAAAGTTTTTTACTTTGCTTTTCATCAATTGAAGATAAGCTAACTAATATTGACTTATCTGCAAGTTTTCCATTAACCGACAAATTATCTAATTTGATTTGTGAGTTTGAAATATTACTACATGAAATTTTATAATTCAGCGCATTCACATCTGAATTAATATCTAAAACAAAGTCTTTAATTTCGGTAGTTCCATAAACTATTTTTTTTATTGCAGTATTAATTTTCAACTCATTTTTCTGACTATCATAACTTCCCAGAATTAGTCCGGGTTCAAATTCTTTTAATTGTGGAAATAGCACTTCCGAGAGTATCGGA
>JAAXXA010000906.1 GCA_013334735.1 Bacteroidota bacterium | reverse complement strand
CCGAACCTCGCTTTTGGCGGGGAGAGGAATCTCTATTTTTTTATATTTACTTATAAGCAGTATTTACTAGAAATACCTACCTTTTATTTTTTTATTCCAGTACATTATTAAAATTAATCCAAACAACATACCTCCAAGATGCGCGAAATGAGCGACATTATCCGAAGGATTATTTGAAATACCGGTATAAAGCTCAATAGCGCCGTATATTACAACAAACCATTTAGCTTTTATAGGAATAGCAAAATATACATAAATGAGGGAGTTCGGGAACATCATCCCAAATGCAAGCAATACTCCGAAAACAGCCCCTGATGCGCCTATGGTTGTTGTGTTATATAATAAGTTAAGCTTCCCCATATATGGGTCGCTAAAGTTTTTGTTTTCCTGAAGAATATTATATCCATCTTTTAAAACAAGGTTAATTTGATCGAATGTTAAATATTGTGTAACACCTTTGACCTGTATATAAATTACAAACATTTGAATTAAAATAGCTCCTATTCCTGTAACCATGTAATATGTGAGGAATTTCTTTGGCCCCCAGAAATTTTCAAGCACATTCCCAAACATCCAAACGGCAAACATGTTAAAGAAAATATGTCCGAAACTACCATGCATGAACATATAAGTTATTATCTGGAAAGGCCGGAATTGTTCCGAACCAAAATAATGCATTCCCAATGTATCTGTCAGATCAATTTTAAAAGCTGAGCTAAAGGCTATTGTAGCAAGAAAAAACAAACCATTTATAATAAGTATGTTTTTTACTATCGGTGGTAAAATTTTAAATCCTGTGGGACTGAACTGTTGCATATTGTTAATTTTTAATAGAACGCTGATGACGATGATAGTTATTAAGTTTTTATTTTATCGGTGTTTATCATATTTATCCGCGTCATCTGCGTTCCAGTATTACTTAAATCTTTTTTCAAGTTCTTCTATCGTAATAATTGATATTGTTGGTTTCCCTTCAGTTGATGAATATGGGAGTTTGCACGCGAATAAACTGTCAACTAGAGAACTCATTTCTTCTGAATGCAACTGTTTTCCGTGTTTAATCGACATGTTTTTTGCAAGCGCTTTAGCAATAATGGTATTCCTGTCCATATTTACACTTTTGCTTTGCTTATAATTTTCGAGAACACCTTCAAGCAGTTGTTTCAAGTTTCCGTCTTTAATGTCAGGGGGAGTAGCATTTACTACAAAAGAGCCTGCCCCAAATTCATCAATGTCAAATCCAATAATTTTAATGTCTCCTAAAATTTCTTTCATTAATGCAGCATCTGTTTGCGAAAATTCTATAACCTGCGGAAAAAGTTTTTGTTGTAATGGCTGTGATTCGCGTTTTTCAAAAAGTTCGCTGAAATGTTCAAACAAAATTCTTTCGTGCGCAAGCTGCTGGTCAATCAGCATAACCCCCGATTTTACCTGTGTTACTATATATGAAGAATGTAATTGCAGATATTGTTTTTTAGTTTGATGCTGAATGTTATTTTCCCAATCAGAATGAATGATTTGCTGGACAGCCTCTCCCTGCTAGATCGGAAGAGC
>JAAXXA010000283.1 GCA_013334735.1 Bacteroidota bacterium | reverse complement strand
TGGTGACCGTGGTGGATTTCGTGGTGGTAATGATCGTGGCGGTGACCGTGGTGGTAACGACAGAAGAAGCAATACCAGAAGATATTAATCTTTAAATTATAATTCCCCGGTGTAATTAATCGGGGAATTTATTTTGTTTCTATTACCTTTTTATTAAATCTAAAAAGATTACAATTAATACAAGATGGAATAAATTTATTTTTTATCCTTTCTCAATATATTCACCCCCCAAGGGATAATTATCCCCGACAATACAAAAATTACAACAATGACATTCGAAGAACTTTTAATTGCTCCAGAAATTTGTAGAGCAATACTCGAACTTGGGTTTGAGAACCCGATGCCTGTACAGGAACAAGTAATTCCTTTACTTTTAAACAAAAAAAACGATATTATAGCGCTTGCTCAAACAGGCACTGGAAAAACCGCTGCATTTGGAATACCAGTTATTCAGGATGCGGATTCAGATAACCCATTACCTCAGGCGCTTATATTGTGCCCAACGCGAGAATTATGTTTACAAATATCGGGGGATTTAAATGATTTTGCCAAATATCTGGACGGGATAAAAATATTAGCGGTTTACGGTGGTTCAAGTATTGACACACAAATCCGTTCAATAAAAAAAGGCGTTCAAATAATTGTTGCCACACCTGGCAGATTAATGGACTTAATTGAAAGAAAAGCAATAAAACTTTCACAAGTACAAAAAGTAGTTCTCGACGAAGCCGATGAAATGTTAAACATGGGTTTCCTTGATGATATTAATACTATTTTGGCACAAGTACCAAAAGAAAGATCAATAATGCTCTTTTCGGCTACTATGCCAAATTCTATTTCTTCAATCACACACAAGTATATGAACAACCCAATAGAAGTTACTGTTGGGTCGCGCAATGCAGGAGCAGAAAACGTAAAACATGTTTGCTATACAGTTCAGGCAAAAGATAAATATCTTGCCTTAAAGCGTATAGCAGATTATATACCAGGGATATATGGTATAGTTTTTTGCCGTACGCGTAAAGAAACGCAGGAAATAGCCGATAAGTTAATTCAAGATGGGTATAATGCTGATGCTCTGCACGGGGATCTATCGCAAATGCAACGTGATTCGGTAATGCAAAAATTCCGCATACGTAATATAAGCATATTAGTGGCTACAGACGTTGCAGCAAGGGGACTTGATGTGGACGACCTAACACATGTTATCAATTACAGCCTTCCAGATGATTATGATCTTTATACTCATAGAAGCGGACGAACAGGAAGAACGGGAAAAGCAGGTATATCGGTAGTTATTGTAAATTTAAGAGAAAAACACGCACTTCAGATTATCGAGAAAAAAATTAAAAAGACATTTATTCATGCCAAAGTGCCATCGGGCAGGGAAATATGCGAAAAACAACTTTTTCATTTTGTTGATAAAATGGAAAAAGTGGAAGTAGCTCATGAACAAATTGACTCCTATTTACCTGTGATTTTCCGTAAACTTGAATGGCTCGACAAAGAGGAAGTAATAAAACGTTTTGTATCTCTTGAATTTAATCGTTTTTTAGATTATTATAAAAATGCAGTTGATATAAATGCTTCCAGCGAAAAACGCGAATCTGGAAAAAACAGTGAAAGAAGCAGGGATCGTGGAAGTAGCGTAGGATTTTCGAGACTTTTTATTAATATGGGTAAAATGGATGGTATGTTTGCAAGTCAATTGATTGATTTGATAAATTCCAATACCAGAGGATTAAAAGTTGAAATAGGAAGAATTGACTTATTGAAAAGTTTTTCTTTCTTCGAAATTGAAAGTCAATACGAAGAGCAAGTTATAAAAGCGCTCAACGACGAAACATTTTCAGGCAGACAGGTAATTGTTGAAAAAGCAACTGAAAAGCCTAAAGATGAATCATCTGATAAAAAACCCGAAGGTGATAGAGGGTATAGGAAAAGCAATGGGTATTCTTCAAGAAGCAAAGAAGGCGGAGCTTCAAGGAGCAGAGATGGCGGTTCTTCAAGAAGCAGAGACGGAGGCTCTTCAAGGAGCAAAGATGGCGGTTCTTCAAGAAATAAAGAAGGAGGGGCATCAAGAAGCAGTGGAGACGGTTACAATAAAAGTAGTGGAGGTGGGTTTGGAAGAAGCAGAGATGGTCAGCAGGGTAAAGATAAAGGACCAAGGAATGATAGAGAAAGAAGGAGATTCTAAATAAGGCATAAGGCATAAGGCATAAGGCAAAAGGGACAAGGCATAAGGCAATACTCAGTCAGCAGTCCTCAGTTGGCAGTCGGCAATCCTCAGTCGGCAGTCAGCACACGGCAGAGCAATAAGCAAATATTGCCAAGAGGAGACTCGAAAAATCAGAAAATTTATCAAATTCAGATTATAATTATCAAATTCTTAATATATTTGCCACAATTGAATAAGAAAATAATTGTTAAACATTTAAAATATATTTTATGGAAATTACTAAAGATACAAGCATATCGGAAAGAGCACAAAATATAATTGATCTTGAAGATAAATATGGCGCTCACAATTATCATCCACTTCCAGTAGTCCTATCACAAGGCAGAGGAGTATATGTGTGGGATGTTGACGGGAAAAAATACTTTGATTTTCTTTCAGCATATTCAGCCGTAAATCAAGGACATTGCCATCCAAAAATTATTGACGCACTTGTAGATCAGGCTGAAACTTTAACACTTACTTCACGCGCATTTTACAATGATTGCTTAGGAAAATTTGAAGAATATGCTCATGAATATTTTGGATACGATAAAATACTTCCAATGAACACAGGAGCAGAGGGTGTTGAAACAGCAATTAAATTATGCCGGAAATGGGCATATACAAAGAAAGGTGTTCCCGAAAACGAAGCAAAAATTATTTGTTGTGAAGGAAATTTTCATGGAAGGACAGTTCTTGCGGTATCTTTATCTAACGATCCTGATTCTTACGCTGGTTTCGGTCCTTTTGTACCAGGCATTATCAAAATACCCTATAACGATGTAAATGCGCTTGCAGAAGCAGTAAAAGATAATAATGTAGCAGGGTTTATTGTTGAACCTATTCAGGGTGAAGCAGGAGTATTTGTTCCTGATGATGGTTATCTTTCAAAATGTTATGAAATATGCAAAGCAGCAAATGTACTTTTTATTGCAGATGAAGTACAAACAGGCATTGCCCGTACCGGAAAATTGCTTGCCTGCAACTATGAAGATGTAAAACCTGACATTTTAATACTTGGAAAAGCTATAGGTGGCGGAGTATTGCCTGTTTCGGCAGTTTTGGCAAACGATGATATTATGCTTTGTATAAAACCGGGGGAACATGGTTCCACTTTTGGCGGATTTCCTTTGGCATGCCGTGTAGCTATTGCTTCTTTAAAAGTTGTTGCGGATGAAAAACTTGCTGAAAGAGCTTTTGAACTTGGTAATATTTTTCGCGAAGAAATAAGGAAAATAGAATCTCCTATGATAAAATTAGTAAGGGGTAAAGGCTTGCTTAATGCCGTAGTTATTAATTCTGTTGCAGGAAAAGAAGCATGGGACGTTTGTTTGAAAATGAGAGATAACGGACTTTTGGCGAAACCAACTCACGGTGATATTATCCGATTTGCACCTCCTCTGGTTATTAGCGAAGGACAATTAATGGAAGCAATTGAGATTATTAAAGAATCAATATTGTCTTTTAGTTAAACAATTACGAATTTCAAATTACGAATTACGAATTTCAAATTACGAATTACGAATTTCAAATTACGAATTACGAATTACGAATTATATTTTTCTATCAGAATTGCGCTATCAGGCGTATGTTAAGCTGTCGCGGAGTAAGATAATTTGGAATAGCATACTGCCTGTTAGTTATATCTTTTATCCAGATATATGATATTGTATTATTTATCTGTAAAAGGTTAAATACTTCAGCGCTAAGCCAAATAGTTTTAAAATGACGAAAAGGATTTTTTGATTTTAATTTAGTTGTTTCGCTTTTTAGCTGTTTGGAAAACCCAATATCCACACGTCTGTAAGGACGAATACGAAGAGTATCCTTATATCTATTAAAAGTAGGAGGTCCGAAAGGAAGGCTACTGCCAAAAACCAGACTTAAATGCATTTTATAAGTAGGATTTTTGGGTAAATAATCCTGAAAAAAGAGAGCAAAGTTAACTCTTTGGTCTGTAGGACGTGGGATATAACCCGGTTCGTGCCTTAAACTATCAACAGCTACCTGATCAAATGAATATCCTGCGATAATTTGTTCTCCACTTTTATTGAAATAATCATAATAAAAATCGTCTTTAATGTCTTCCATGGTTTTCATAACAGAAAGACTTGCCCACGACTCAATACCTTTTACAAATTCTCCGTTTACCTTCATATCAATACCTGTAGCATAACCGTGAGCATTGTTTTTGGCGTAATATCTAATACGTACATTGTCAACATCATAAGGCACCAGATTGTCAAGTATTTTATAATATGCTTCTGTTACATATTTGAATGGTCGCCCCCAAGCCATAAAATCATATTGACTTGAAAGTACAAAATGTATCGATGTTTGCGCTTTAAGGTCTTTGTTGATATTTCCTTTAAAATCACGCATTTCTCTATAAAAAGGCGGTTGACTGTAATAGCCCGTAGAGAATCTAAAAATAAATCGTTTTACCCAATCGGGTTTAAAAGAAAAAGTAGCTCTGGGGCTTACAATTAATTGCTTATTATAATCCCAATAATTTGCTCTAACTCCGG
>JAAXXA010000905.1 GCA_013334735.1 Bacteroidota bacterium | reverse complement strand
ATTTTAAAAATCCTCATTAAAATAAAGTTAACAAGGGACAAGGCATAAAGGAAGTGAAAAGTGAAAAGTGAAAAGCTAAGAGACTTAAGCTAATAAAATACTAAACATTATACATAATACATCCTACACCAGACATTACATGATATAAGTTTGCAAGTGATAAATTGTAATTCGGAAAATAAATATCTTTGCCTTTAATATTTCAAATAACTACTTCGATGATAATTTTTAATTATTTACTTACCGCTTTTATTTGGCTTTTATCCATTTTACCTTTTTTTATTCTTTACGGAATATCAGATTTTTTGTACATAATTATGTACTATATCATAGGATATAGAAAGAAAGTAGTATTTGAAAATCTTCGATATACCTTTCCTGATAAATCTGAAAAAGAAATAAAAAAAATAGCGCATAAATTTTATAGAAATTTATGTGATCTGATTGTTGAAATTATTAAAGCAAAAACAATTTCCTCCGACGCTTTATTAAAAAGATTAAATTATAAAAATATTGATATTCTTGATAAATATTATAATGAAGGACGCAGCGTACTTGCTATATGCGGACATATAGGTAACTGGGAATGGATCGGGATCACAATAAAATTATTTCTTAAACATAAAGGTTTCGCGGTAGTAAAACCTTTAACAAGTAATTTTTGGAATAAGTACATGACAAAGTTGAGGCTTCGGTTTGCTAAAGAAGGGCTTGTTCCTTTCAAACAAATATTCAGAGTGCTAGTTAAGAATAAAAATTTTACAACATTTACAATGCTTGCAGGTGATCAAACTCCTACCAAAAGTGAAATAGAATATCTTACAAGCTTTCTTAATCAGGATACGGCTGTTTTCCTTGGAACTGAAAAAATGGCTAAATCCCTTAATCTTGTTGTGCTTTTTTTAAATATAAAAAGAGTAAAAAGAGGTTATTACGAGATCGAATTTTCTGTTCTTACTGAAGAACCGCAAAAAACTGAAAATTTTGAAATAACCGAAATGCATGTTAAAGCGCTTGAAAATGTTATTTTGACCCACCCCGATAATTGGCTGTGGAGCCACAGAAGATGGAAGCATACAAGAAAGGTTTGATATTATAAATAAAAACAATAACTACCCCAACAGGAAAGAATAACGAACAAAGATTAACTATTTTTGATTTATGATTAACTGTCTTACTTCGCAAATCATCATTCGTTAATCCTTGTTCTTAAATAATTTTTAATATATATACTTGTTGTAAATACAAAAAAAAAGACCACGCTATTGCGCGGTCTCCTTTCATTTAT
Organism: Bacteroidota bacterium; assembly: GCA_013334735.1. GTDB lineage: Bacteria > Bacteroidota > Bacteroidia > Bacteroidales > CG2-30-32-10 > JAAXXA01. Next base: position 274 of record JAAXXA010000905.1, on the reverse strand, counting down.
TTGCATTTTTTACAACGCTAAGAATATTGTTCCCGAATTTCCGTTTACTTCCCAATCAAGTTTATACTTAGTAGGGCAATCGGTACCTGTAATAGCTACGTTGTTATCATCGTAACCAAATGTAATTGTTGCTTTTTTATTAACGCCCGGTATTTGATGAATTATTATTCCTTCTGACGGATCCCAATCACAAACTTGTTTGCGAACAACCGACTGAGTTATCTGAGTGTAAAATAATTCCCCGTGCCTGTTTGTACCCCATGCTACTAAGTTG
>JAAXXA010000904.1 GCA_013334735.1 Bacteroidota bacterium | reverse complement strand
GAAGCGGATAAAGCAAACAAAAGTTATTGTTACGAAATTATAAGTTATGAAGAATACAAAGAACTGCAAAGCCGTATCAGCACAGCATTAGACGAAGCATTAAACAAAGTAAGAGAACAACAGCCCAACGGCTCAAATGCGGCTCACTGCACAACTGAGCCGATAAAAGCCAACAACAGCAAGGGAAATAAGCATCGGCTCAAAAAGCTCACAGGAGAGAGCAAGCGGGAAGAAAAAAAACAAACACCAATAACAGAAACAGAAACCCAGCAAACACTTGCAATTACAGCAGAATTAAGCCAGTCAAACTCATAACTCCCAACTCATAACTAAAATGAAACACTTAGAAATAAAATCTACACAATACACTTTCTTACTTAAAAACTTCAGGGAATGGCTTGACATTATTGGTTATGCAGAAACTACCGTTAACAGCTTACCCGTGCACGTTCAGGAACTATTACACTTTTTAGAACAAAAGAACATTACACAAATCACACAGGTAAAAGCAAGGCATATCAGCGATTTTAGCAATTATTTAAAAGGCAGAAGAAATCAAACACAGGGGGGCGGTTTAAGCACAAGCCATATCAACAAAGCATTACAGTCAATAAATACTTTTGCAAAATACTTAGAACAGACAGGGAGTTATAATATTGAAACAGTATTGAAAAAGTTAAGCAATGAAGTTAACGAGAGAATTATATTAACACGGGAAGAAATAAAACAACTTTACGAATCCACTTACGAGCCCCATTGTACCTTTAACAGCGCTGCAATGGGGCAAAGAGACAGGGCGATCATAGGCATATTTTATGGTTGCGGTTTGCGTAAAGATGAAGGCTCACGATTAAACATTAACGATATTGATTTAAACAGGAAATTAGTTTTTGTACGCAAAGGCAAGGGCAACAAACAGCGTTATGTTCCTATAGCCAACAAACATGCAGAAGATATAAGATCATACATAGAAGAAGGCCGTTACTGGTTTTTAGAAGATCATAGCGAATGTGCATTTTATTACAGAGCAGGACAGCCCCGTCCCAAAAAACAAAATCCAGATGCAGAAGCATTTTTCTTAAACGTGGAAGGAAAGCGGATGAAAAGTTTTTACAAACGGTTTGCACACATGAAAGAAAGAGCTGGAATAAAAAAAGACTTTAGCACGCACAACCTGAGACATAGCATAGCCACACACCTTTTGCAAAGCGGTATGCCCATTGAAGAAATAGCAAAGTTCTTAGGACATGGTTCATTAGAATCCACGCAGATTTATACGCATATAGTAAACCAACTTAACAATGAAAAGGATGAATACCAAGAGTTTTGAATATTATCTGAAAGACAGCGGACTTGCAGTCAGAACAGTAGAAGAAAACATAAGAGACATTGAACACTTTGAACAATGGGCGATACAGGAAAATTATACAGATATGGAGCATCTTAATTATAATGAACTTTTAAAATACGTGCAGTATCTAAAAAACAAAGGCTTAAGCATATCAACCGTTAATATCAGGGTATGCAGCGCGCGCAAGTATTACGATCATTTAAAAGAAGAAG
>JAAXXA010000903.1 GCA_013334735.1 Bacteroidota bacterium | reverse complement strand
ATTTGATGTTTATTCGTCGCTTCATCCATATTTTGTATATATTGTGCTAATAAATCTTCTTCGCCACAGTAAGTAAGCATACTTAATGACTTTATAGCGTTTTCTTTAATTTCAAAATAAGATGATAAATCTGTAATAGTATCAAGTTCACCTAAAATAATCTCTAAATTATACTCGTTAAAAAATAAATTTTAGAAAAATTTGATAAAATGTTCCAAAATATAAATATGGGACAAATTAAACTTACAAAAAATGAACGAATACATCTGATTGCTACTCATAAAAAGAATATGAGGGCAAAAGAAGCTGATAAAATTAAAGCTATTTTGCTTTTAGACAAAGGTTATCCTCAAAATGAAGTAGCTGAAATACTTTTGATTGATGAAAATACAATAACCAACTGGAAACAGGATTTTTTAAACTCGAATGATATAAATAAATGGTTGAAAGACAACTATTTCGGCTATCAAGGCAAATTAAATAAAGAACAACTGAATCAAGTTGAAAACTTTGTAGAAAATTCAATAATACAGGCATCTGAACAAGTGAAACAGTACATAAAAGACCAATTCGACTTGACTTATACGGTACAAGGAACTGTAAACCTTCTTCATAAATTAAAGTTTGTATATAAAAACACAAAAAATATTCCTTCAAAATATAATGCTGAAAACCAAGAAAGATTCAAAGATTTCTATGAGCTTTTAGAAAAAGATTTGCCTGATAATCAAGCTATATTATTTACAGATGCTTGTCATCCTCAACATAATACTGAACCAACAAGAGTTTGGGTCAAAAAAGGAGAAGAAAAAGTAATCAAAAGTAATACAGGCAGAAACAGAATTAACATTAACGGGATGTATGACCCACTAAATCAAGACTTTATCTACACAACGCCAGATACAGTCAATGCAGAAAAGATGATAGAACTATTCAAAAAAACTGAAGAACAATATCCTGATAAAGACGTTATTCATGTAATTGCCGATAATGCAAGATATATCAAGAATAAAGACATTAACAACTATTTAAATGACTCGAAAATTAATCTAATATTTTTACCTCCATATTCACCAAATTTGAGCCTTATAGAACGATTATGGCGATTTTTACGAAAGAAAATAATAAGAACGATTTATTATGAGTCATTTAGTCTTTTTAAAACAGAGGTTTTAAGCTTTTTAGACAGTCTTAATCAGTGTAAAACTGAATTAGGTAAATTTGTAGGCACTAAGCTCCATTTGCTGCCTGCTTATTCAGGATGAAATCTGAAATTTAAAATTGTTTTAGTATACTTTTATCTATTTTTTTGGAATTTTATACGGAAAATCAAGTTTTTCATATTATGGTTAAGCGGCAAAACTTATGTAAATTATAAAGATTTAAAGTTTTTCGACGTTTTTAGAAATTATTATTTTGTCGAATTCATCAGAACATGTTAACCTGTTGTCGGTTATAGTCCCCCTCTACAACGAGGCTGATAATATTTCCCCCCTTTACGAGAAAGTGGTCGGCATCGTTCCGTCGCTGGGATGCGATCTGGAAATCATCCTTGTCAATGACGG
>JAAXXA010000902.1 GCA_013334735.1 Bacteroidota bacterium | reverse complement strand
GGCATTACTCCCGAAGACAATTATGCTACATTTATGGCAGGGTTGATTCGTTCAGTTCGTTTTGGAGCAGCCGAAGCTCATGGAAAAGCAAATATGATGTGCTTTAACTATTTTGAAGAATTAGGAGCTTTTAAATATTCATCCGCACAAGGCGGAGGGAAATATAAAGTTGACTTTGCTAAAATGAAAGATGCCGTAAACAAATGGGCTGAAAAAATTATTGTATTTCAGGGAAATGCTGATTATGAAGCAGCAGCTCAATTTTTAAAAAAATATGGCATAGTAAAACCTGTACTTCAAAAAAATCTTGATCAGCTAAAATCTTCAAATATTCCTGTAGATGTAATATTTAAACAAGGTGTTGAAGTTTTGGGCTTGAAATAAAATTAAATTCAGCATTGTCTATTACAATGGAACGCAGATGACACAGAAAATTATGATTAACACTGATAAAACAAAAAAAAGAAGAATATTTTTAAAAATCATATTTAATCATAAACAATCAGCGTTATCAGCGTTATATTTATTTGTTCAGATATGTTTGTGGTTTCCTGCTTTTTCGCAAAACCTTAAATTTGACCAATCAGATAATGCTATTGAAGCCCGTCTTAAAAATGATGTAAGTATTTTAGCATCCGATTCATTTCTTGGTAGGCAAGCGGGCACACAAGGCGAGCTAATGGCAAGAGATTATATTATTTCTCAATTATATAAGACAGGACTTAAACCCTTATTTGGCGACACTTCGTATATTCAACCTTTTGATGCAAACGGAGGCGCATCGCGAGCTTACAATATGCTCGAAATAAATGGTCAGATGTTTAATTTAGACTATGATTTTTATCCTGTTGATTATACTGCAAACGCAATTATTGAAGCCGAAGTTGTTAAAGTTGGATATGGAATTTTGGCGCCCGAATTAAATTATAATGACTATTTAAAGTTGGGAAAAATTAGAGATAAGATATTTGTATTAGAGCTATACATTTCTGATAGTCTAAAAAAAATTACTGGGTTTGAAAAATATCAGGATATTAAACATCGAATAAAAATAGCTATTGATAATGGCGCTATGGGAATTATTATTATTAATTCTGCGCCAAATACTCTAAACCCTCCGCAAATATTATCCAATAATGCAAATATTGTTTCTGTACCTGTAATTTTTGCAAATAAAAAAGCAGCTAAAATGATAAGAGTTGCAACAAATATGAAAGCAAAAATGGAAACTAGTGTAAGCAGAAAAAAAGCGCAAACAGCATACAATGTTGGTGGATATCTTGATAATAAAGCAAAATTTACAGTTGTGTTTGGCGCTCATTATGACCATTTGGGATATAATGAAGACTTTTCAAAAAAAATTATTTATAATGGCGCAGACGATAATGCAAGTGGAACAGCCGCAATGATCGAACTTGCAAGGTTTTTCAGCGATACGGCAAAAGAAAATTACAATTTAATTTTTCTTGCTTTTTCGGCAGAAGAAAAAGGATTAATAGGCTCAAAATATTTTGTTGAAAGTAATGCTGTTAATCTTATGAACGTGGCATTTATGATTAACTGTGA
>JAAXXA010000901.1 GCA_013334735.1 Bacteroidota bacterium | reverse complement strand
CTATTGCAGCTACTATTCCTATCGCTCTCGCTATGGGTGTTTGGATGTTCCGCATACGCAAAGGAAAAACAACCGAAGCCACTATTTTCGGTGTATTACTTTTATCACTTGCTGTTATTTATGGTCGTTACATCCCCGATTCTTCAATAGCATCATGGTTTACATTCGATCATAAATCACTTACTATAATCCTTGCTTTATATGGCTTCCTCGCGTCTGTTTTACCCGTGTGGCTTCTATTGGCTCCGCGCGATTACCTCAGCTCTATCATGAAATTAGCAGTAATAGCAATGCTTGCAGTGGGAGTGATAATTGTAGCTCCCGATCTCAGGATGCCTGCATTTACCGCTTTTGCTCATGGAGGAGGTCCTATTATTCCCGGAACATTATTCCCTTATCTTTTTATTACAATTGCATGCGGCGCTGTTTCGGGCTTTCATTCATTAGTGAGTTCAGGTACCACACCTAAAATGATTATGAGTGAGAAGCACATTAAAACCATTGCAGTAGGCTCAATGCTTGCCGAAGGAATGGTAAGCATACTCGCTCTTATAGCAGCAGCAAGCCTTTTGCCTCTCGATTATTTTATGATTAATGTTTCTCCCGAAAAGCTTCAGCAAATATTACCACAGCTTCATTCCATGGGGTTTACTCAATCCAATATCCAAGAACTGTCGAAAGAAGTGGGTGAAAAAATTGTAGGAAGAACCGGTGGCGCTGTTTCTCTTGCCGTAGGTATGGCGCAGATTTTTTCAGCTATTCCGGGTTTACAAAGTCTGATGTCGTACTGGTATCATTTCGCAATAATGTTCGAAGCTCTCTTCATACTTACCACTATTGATGCAGGAACCAGAATCGGACGTTTTGTACTGCAGGAAACATTAGGTAAATTTTACAAACCTTTTTCACGAGCCGACTGGCTACCCGGAAACCTTATTGCCAGCGGACTTATTGTTTTGGCATGGGGATATTTTATTTATTCGGGAAGTGTTGCAACCATCTGGCCTATGTTTGGAACGGCAAACCAACTCCTTGCCACAATAGCTCTTGCTGTCGGAACAAGTTATATTATTAACAGAGGTCGCGCAAAATATGCATGGGTTACAATTATTCCGATGATTTTTGTAGGAATAACAACGCTTTTTGCAGCTTGTGAAAATATAGTTAATATATACTGGCTCCAGATGTTTTCCGAAAAAACTCAAGTACAGGGAATCATTAATTTTGTATTGACTTTGATAATTATAATATGTGTTTTAACAATTTTATTTGACGCTATTCCAAAATGGTTTGCTGTAATCAAAGGCAAACGACCTCTAATTGAAGATATAGAATAAAGATAATTTTGAAGAAACAGATTCCCCTCATCGATAAAGCAGATGAAGATGTTTGGGAAAACAAAAATAGTAAATAGAAAATTTGCAAAAATTGCTATCTTTAGCAAAAAATACTTTTAACATGTTTGAAAAAATGTTTTAAATTTGAGGGAATAGAAAGAGATTCAATAATTTATTCTAATTTTCTATTCCCTCAAATTTAAAACATTTTTTCAAAGATCGGAAGAGC
>JAAXXA010000900.1 GCA_013334735.1 Bacteroidota bacterium | reverse complement strand
GGGTTTTTGAAAAAAGAGACGATGAAGAAAAGTATCAGGCGGCGAGAGATTTGATTGAGGAGAAAAATTGTCCGACAATAATTTATGTATCAAGAACAAGAAAAGCATATCAGCTCGCAGAACGATTGACTAAAGATGGTTTTAATGCAAGGCCATACCACGGCAAGATGGACAAGAAAGAGAAATCTGAAAATCAGGATGCATTTATTCGTGGTGAAGCTACAATCATGGTGGCGACCTCAGCTTTCGGTATGGGAGTTGACAAAAAAGATGTCGGCATGGTCATTCATTATGAAATTTCTGATTCATTGGAAAATTACATTCAGGAGGCCGGGCGAGCAGGACGGGATGAGAAGATTGTCGCGGATTGTTTCGTTTTGTTTAACGAAGAAGACCTCAGCAAACATTTTATTTTGCTGAATCAAACCAAACTTTCGATTAAGGAGGTTCAGCAGATTTGGAAAGCGATCAAGGAGATTACAAAGTTTCGTTCAACAGTTTCAAACTCTGCATTGGAGATTGCACGGAAGGCAGGATGGGATGATAGCGTTGCAGAGATTGAAACAAGAGTCACGACTGCGATTGCTGCGTTAGAAGATGCTGGATATTTGAAACGAGGTCAAAACATTCCAAGAGTGTTTGCCAACAGTATTCTTTCTAAAAATGTGAAAGAAGCTGCGGATAAAATCAATGTTTCTGAAAGGTTCGGCGAGAATCAAAAAGAAAATGCGGTAAGAATTATTAAAAAACTGTTTTCAAGTAAAAGCAAAGTACAAGAAAATGAAGAAGAGCCTGAATCAAGGATAGATTATATCAGCGATCATTTAGGCATTGAAAAGGGAGAATTTATAAATATTGTAAATCTATTGCGTGAGGAAAATATTTTAGCCGACGCAAAAGATTTGACGGCATTCATAAAAAAAGGAGAAAATAAAAATCGATCACTTAACATAACGGAGGCATTCAGAAAGATTGAGAATTTTTTACTTTCAGAAGTTGAAGAAGAGATAAAAATATATCACATCAAGGAGTTGAATGAAAAGGCGGAGTCGAACGATTGTAAAGATGTTACGATAAGCAAGATAAAGACGATAATAAATTTTTGGGCGATAAAGAGTTGGATTAAAAGACAGTATTCAGAAATTTCAAAAAACCATCTTACAATTCTTTGCTTGTATCCAAAAGAGGTGCTTAAAGAAAAGTTGCAAAAACGGCATGAGTTGGCAATCTTTGTTGTCGAGTATCTCTATAAGAAAAGCACTTTGAGCTGTGCCGCAGATGATACAGGGAAGAGCGAGGCCTTGGTTGAGTTTTCGGTTCAGGAGTTGAAGTCAGCTTATGAGAAAAATGCCAGTCTTTTTAAGTCAAATACAAGTATTGATGATATAGAGGAAGCACTCTTTTATCTTTCACGAATCGACGCCATTAAAATAGAAGGAGGTTTTCTTGTTTTGTATAACCGATTGACCATCGAACGAATCGAACAAGACAATAAAAAACGTTATACAAAAGAGGATTATCAGAAGTTGAATCAGTTTTACGAAAGCAAGGTTCAGCAAATTCATAT
>JAAXXA010000899.1 GCA_013334735.1 Bacteroidota bacterium | reverse complement strand
ATTAAAATATATGACTATGACTATTGATTTTGCTTATATTTTGCAACAGTACGCCCCGATTGGGCTATTATTTAATTAAACAACATTTTTTTATAAACAGATTGTCCCTATGGGACAAAAAATCTCAAAACTCCGTAGGAGTTAACTGTTTATAAAATCAACAATATAAACATATTTATTAGCTCAATATGAGCGTCCTGAATTTAGTCGGACAACAATGATTTAATGTCAAAATTTGGGTGCATGGCAATAGGGATAATTTTATAATAAATAAATATTTTATTATACCTTTGCTCTGTAAAATTAAAAATAGCAAATTATGAAAAAAATTATTTCAATAATTATTCTGAGTTTTATCAGCTTTAGTTATACAAATGCACAAACAGACAATATACCAGTACCTGATGATGCTGCTTCGGCAAAGGGAAAAGGCGTAAAATCAGATAAAATTTCTTTAGTTTATTTTACTGATTTATGGCAGAGTGTTGATTCAGGAATAAGTGTCAGCAAATACAGCCCGGGTTTTAATTTTAATTATATGCAGCCTTTCAGATTCGGGAAAAGTAATTTTGGATTTGCAATCGGATTAGGTATTACAACTCATAACCTGAGGAGTGATGCGCAACCAAAAATTAAGTTTGATACAACATCAGGTGCTAATTTGGAAACAGGAACAGTTTTTGAAAAAATTCCGGATTATGTCAATGGTAATAAAACAGATTATAATATAAATAAATTAAACCTTACTTATATTGATATTCCGTGTGAGATTCGTTTTTATAAAGAAAATAAGAAAGAAAAAGTTTTTAAAATTGCTTTAGGTTTTAAAGCCGGTTATATGATCAGCAATCATACTAAATACAAAGGCACTGATTTGTCAACAGGTACAGAGAACATGAAAGTTAAAAAGTATAATATTAAAAATATTGATCTTATCAGATATGGCGTAACTGCTAAATTAGGTTACGAAAATTTTTATGTTTTCGGGTATTATTCAATGTCTAAATTATTCAAAACGGGTAAAGGACCGGAGATGTATCCTGTTTCTGTGGGTATTGGTATTAGTGCGCTTTAATGAAACAATTACGATTTACGAATTAACAATTACGCTACCCGTAATTCGTAGTTGATCATTCGTAATTAATTTAAAAGCATTAATTCAGCAAAAAAATACTCATCATAATTATAGCCCCTATAAGGAATCCTGAATAGATTTCGGAAGGCTTGTGAGAATTCAATTTTAATCGTGAATACCCGATTAAACCTGCAATAAAAATTATTACAATTATTTGAAAAATCAAATTGATAGAAAGGCCAAGCGCTACACCTGTTGCAATTCCTAACAACCCGCCTATTGCTGTAAGATGGATACTTATTTTCCACCAAAAATTTAATATGGCAACAATTAATAACAATACTGATGCTCCAAACATTGATAAAGTATATATTGCAGGAAGCTGGATCTGCCGGAATAAATTAAAAGTGAAAAAATAGAATATTGTAATTATAAAATATGGATATATCCTTTCCTGCCTGGTTTTCATGAAATAGCTTTTAATAATCCCCTGTTTT
>JAAXXA010000282.1 GCA_013334735.1 Bacteroidota bacterium | reverse complement strand
ATCAGGTCTTCGAAAAGCTCGAAAACCTGATAGCTATTTTTAAAATAAATAATTTTAATGATTCATATATAAGATTTTTCCTTGATGCCGTTCTGGAATTTTCATTAACAAAAGAAAACAACATTTCGTTATTCATAGAATGGTGGGAAGAAAAGAAGGATAAAAAGTCAATTATAGCTCCTGCGGGAATTGATGCAGTTAGAATAATGACAATTCATAAATCAAAAGGACTTGAGTTTCCCGTGGTTATTTATCCTTTTGCTACCGATAAATTAAGAAACACTAAAGAAAGTTTATGGGTGGATACTGATATACACGAAATTCCCGAATTAAAATCATCTCTTATTACCAACAATAGCAGTCTCTCGGAAACTATCTTTGCTCCATTGTATGATTTGGAAAGAGATAAATCACTTTTAGATTTACTTAATGTTCTTTATGTTGTAATGACAAGACCTTCCGAACGACTATATGTTTTATCAAAAATGCCTGAAAAAGATTTTGCCAAAGCAGAATCGGTTACTGATTTTTTTGTATCTTATCTTAAATTTACAGAATTATGGAACGAAAACACATCTCAATATAATTTTGGCAAGAAAATTCCGAGAGATAAACACAGTGAAGAAGTTATTGATAATAAAGGGATACAATTACATTCATATAATATAAAGCCTCGCAATCAGACGATACTTTTAAAAACCAAAGCAAATGAAATATGGGATACCGAAAACCCTCTTCGAAACAGCGAGTGGGGAAATATTATACATCATGCGCTTTCAAAAATTGTTAATTCCGAAAATGTAGAAAGTACTATTGAAGATTTATTTAAAAGCGGTATTATTACTGCAAAGCAAGCAGATGAATTAAAGAAAAACATATTTGAAATTATCAGTGATCCACTGTTAAGCCGGTATTTTCGAAAGGATTGTGTGCTAAAAACAGAAGCTGAAATTCTTCTGAAAGACGGAACTGTACTACGACCTGACAGAGTAATAATTGATGGAGGAAAAGCTGTTGTTATTGATTATAAAACAGGAGGCATTAAAGAATATCACGAAGACCAAATACGGGAATATGCTGAAATTTTAGAAGAAATGGGATATGCCGAAACTGAAAAAATTCTGGTTTATACCGATTTGAAAAAGATTATTTGTGTGGCATAATATTACAAATTGACACTAACAAATAATAGAATGCTGATTCGCCTTGGCGAACGCTGATAGGTATGATAAAATATGATTTTAAAATTTTTATTATTTTTGTATGCCTTTATTACTATTTAATTTAATGAAATTATTAAACTTGAATACACTCTGAAAAGGTATGTATTTGAAATAATTGAAAAAAGTTGCCACAGATTAACACAGATTTAATTTTTAAAAGAATCTGTGAATCTGTGGCTAAATTTAGTTTCGCGACTTTTCGGAATGGACTCAAACATAAAATCTAAAAACCTTGCATAATATAATAAAAGAAAAACTGATATCTTTATTTGAAAAACAAACCCTGGAACAAGTGGGTAGTATTTCAGAACTGCCGTCATCCGGTTCGTACCGTCAGTATTTCCGGCTCAGAAATAATAATCGATCTGTTTTGGGGGCATATAACAATGATGCAAAAGAAAATAATGCCTTTATTACTTTCAGTAAACATTTTAAATATAAAGGGCTTCCTGTTCCTGAAATTTTTGCAAAGGACGAGGAAAACCATATTTACCTTTTGGAAGATCTCGGAGATACAACACTTTTCTCTTACTTGTCAGCTCTTAAGCAGCATGAAGAGAACCCTGACGAAATTATAAAAATATATAAAAAAATTATTGATTTCCTGCCTAAATTTCAAGTGAACGCTTCAACTGACCTGGATTACAGTGTATGCTATCCAAGAGCAAATTTTGATAAGCAGTCAATGCTATGGGATTTGAATTACTTTAAATATTATTTTTTGAAACTTGCCAAGATCAGCTTTGATGAGCAAAAGCTCGAGGATGACTTCCAATCGTTTTCGGATTTTTTACTAAAAACAGATTGTAATTTTTTCCTGTATCGCGATTTTCAGTCGAGAAATATTATGTTAAAACACGAACAGCCTTATTTTATTGACTATCAGGGAGGGCGTAAAGGCGCACTGCAATACGATATCGCTTCGCTATTATATGATGCTAAGGCTGATTTATCGCAGAAAACACGCAATATTTTATTCGATTATTATCTGGATGTTTTAAAAAAATATCTTGAAATTGATAAAAAGGAATTTACTACATATTATTACGGATATGTTCTTATCCGCATCATGCAGGCTTTGGGGGCTTACGGTTTTCGTGGGTTTTATGAAAAAAAAGAACATTTTCTGCAAAGCATTCCTTATGCACTTGACAATCTTACGTGGTTGCTTGAAAATACCGAAATACCTTTAAAAATTCCTACATTGATGAATGTTTTGCATAAAATTTCACAATCAGAAATGTTACGATCGTATGCAAAAAACGAAGCTGTTCTTAAAGTTTCAATAACAAGTTTTGCATATAAAAATGGAATACCTAATGATGATTCCGGGAATGGCGGAGGATTTGTTTTTGATTGCAGAGCATTACATAACCCCGGCAGATATGAAGAATATAAAACTCTGACAGGGAAAGATAAAGAGGTAATTTCTTTTTTAAAAAAAGAACCTGAAATGTATGAGTTTTTAAATCATGCATACAGGCTTATTGATATTACTGTGGAAAATTATGTTAAAAGGAAATTTGCTAATCTTATGGTAAACTTCGGTTGTACCGGAGGACAGCATCGTTCGGTGTTTTGTGCAAATATGCTTGCCGATCATTTAAAAAATAAATTCGATATAAAGATTGAAGTATATCATAGGGAACTTGAAAAATAATTTCAAATTACGAATTAACAATTACGAGTCCCGTAATTCGTAATTGAAAATTCGTAATTAATTTACTATTGAACAATTTATACAAGCTCAATTCATGAAAGCTCTTATTTTCGCCGCAGGACTGGGTACCCGGCTAAAACCTCTTACTGATAATAAGCCTAAAGCGCTCGTGGAAGTAAACAATATTACTTTGCTTGAACATACTGTCAAGAAGCTTAAACGTGCAGGAGTTAATGAAATAATTGTTAATGTTTATCATTTTGCTGAGCAAATAAAAACTTTTTTAAAACAAAAAAACTATTTTAATATTCATATTGAAGTATCTGATGAGTCAGGTCAGTTGCTTGATACGGGAGGCGGATTAAAAAAAGCTTCATGGTTTTTTGATGATAGTAAACCTTTTTTTGTTCATAATGTTGATGTGCTTTCGAATGTAAATCTCGGGGAGCTTTATCAATCACACATTAATAGCAGGTCGCTTGCAACGCTTGCTGTTAAAGACAGAGAGACATCCAGATATTTTTTGTTTAATGAAACATTACAACTTTGCGGATGGAAAAATATTAAAACCGGTGAAATAAAAATTTCAAGAGAGAACGCTAATACATTAACTCTACTTGCTTTTAGCGGTATTCAGGTTATTAATACTGAAATATTTGAATTAATAAACGAAAAAGGAAAATTTTCATTGACGGACACTTATATTCAGTTAGCTAAAAATAATAAAATTACAGGATACTGGCACGATAAAGACTTCTGGCTTGATCTCGGAACACCTGCAAAGATAAAAGAAGGGGAGGAATATTTAGTACGATTATAAACTTAAAAAAATCAAACGTAAATGAATAAAATCCTTTCAAACGAAAAATTCTGGATAGCGCTACTAATATTACTGGCATTGCCTTTCTTTATAATTTCATTTTTTGCGCACCCTTCTGCTGACGATTTTATTCTTTCGGCTGTGGTGAGAGATGACGGATTTTTAACACACTTTAAGCAAGTTTATTTTGACTGGAGCGGCAGATATTTCGGCACTTTAATAGTTTCATTAAATCCTTTGGTTTTCGGATGGGACTTTGGTTACAAACTATTACCAATAGCTCTTTTATTATTGTTTTATGCAAGTATTTATTCCCTGATAAAAAACATTTTTAAAGAAGAAAATTTTGCTCCCCGCAAACACCTAATTTCACTGATAATTTTCTTGCTTTTCATTAATAATATTCCTTCTACTTCCGAATGTATTTATTGGATGACGGGCTCTTTAACATATTTTCTTGCAGGTTCATTCACGGTATTCCTTTTTGCTTTGTATGTAAAAACGGGATATTCAAATAAAATAAAAACATCTGAGATATTTTTAATGACAATGCTTTCCATTATGATTGCAGGTTCAAATGAAGTAAGTATGATATTTCAATTGGAGTTATCTTCGTTAATTATTTTTTACAGTTTAGTAACAAAAAAGAAAATTTGTAAGACGCATTTAATTAACTGGATAATTATAATAATATCAACACTTATAGTTGTGTCAGCGCCTGGTAATTATTCGCGAATGGATACTTTTTCAGGACATTTCAATATTATGTATTCCTTCTCCGAATCATTTGTTTCTTTTACAAAAATTTCTGTCAGATTTATACAGGATCCGGCTTTTGTTATTATTACTTTAATATTTATTGCCTTTCTGCCATACTTTCGAAAATTCAAAAATTTCAATAATATTATAAAAATTTCTCCCTTTTATGTTTTGCCAATAAGTGTTTTGATTTTAATAAGTCTTTTCTTTCCAATAGTGCTAAGCACGGGACTCAGCCCTGCATTAAGAATTCATAATTCGGTGGCATTGATTTTTGTTTTTTTATGGTTTTACAATGTTTCTGTTTTGCATAATTATATTTTTGCTTCTTAAAAAAATATAA
>JAAXXA010000898.1 GCA_013334735.1 Bacteroidota bacterium | reverse complement strand
TATCGTCAAAAAAAACTTCGCTAATAATTGGCAATACACCAGGATTTGCAGAGGTTATCTTAGGAGTAGAGCAAACAATTAATATTGATAATAAAATTAATGTTTTTTTCATTTGTTATCACATTTAAAGTGTTTGCCATCACCAGATTATTGGCACTCACATAGTACCATTTTATTTATTGTAAGATTTTTCCATTAAAAACTAATCTTCAACTGAGGATTGAGATTGAATGATTTCCTGTGATATTTACAAATTCCATTTTCCTCAATTGCTTTATAATGAAACGATGTAGCGTATCCTTTATTTTTATTCCACAGATAAACAGGGAATTCTTCGTGAAGTTGCTGCATATATTCATCTCTATATGTTTTTGCAAGTACTGATGCGGCTGCAATAGACATATATAGCGCATCGCCGCCAACAATAGTTTTATGAGGAATATTTTCGTAACTTTTAAATCGGTTTCCGTCAACAAGAATTAATTGCGGGATTACATTAAGTTTTTGCAATGCTTTGTGCATGGCTTTAATAGAAGCATTCAAAATATTTATTCTGTCAATTTCGAGATGGCTCACTTTTGCTACAGCATAAGAAACAGCATTTTCCTCAATTATGTAACGCATTAAAGTTCTGTTTTTTTCTGACATTTTTTTTGAGTCATTCAATAAAGGAAAATCAAAATCTGGCGGGAGAATAACTGCTGCGGCAAACACCGGTCCTGCAAGGCAACCACGTCCTGCTTCATCGCAACCTGCTTCTACGAGATCGGGAGTATAGGAATGATTTAGCATACATTAAGTTTTTTTTACAAAAGAATTAGTAATAAAATCAATTACAAATTATAAATTACGTTACCCGTAATTCGTAATTGAGCATTCGTAATTATTAAAAATCCTTAACTTTTATACAGTATTCAATTTTACAATAGTTCATTAAAAAATTCAAGATACTTATATTTTTGTGATTCTACTGAATACTTTTCTATAACTGTTTTTCGTCCGTTAGAGCCTAATTTGGCACGTAATTCTTCCGATTCTATAAGAGCGGATAGTTTTGTTATCCATTCATCTTTTGTAGCAGCAAGATATCCATTAAAACCATCTATTATAATTTCGTTGTTTACACCTACAGGCGACATAACCGTTGGAATTTCCATTGCCATATATTGCAAGCCTTTAAAACCACACTTTCCTTGCGCCCATTCATCATCAGGTAATGGCATTATACCAATATCAAACTCCTCGATATCCTTAATCTCAGTATCAAGGCACCACATCGTTCCTTTTAATTGAAGCTCCGGATTTTCGTAAGAATTGCTGCCAACTAATTTAAAATAGATGCGCTCTCCATATTTATTTTTCAGCTTTTCAAGAAAAGATTCTGCCATTCTGAAATGTTTTATTGTAGTGATGCTTCCTGTCCATCCAATGCAAATGCGGTCTTTTTTAAAAAGTGATACGTTCTTTTTATGATATTCAGTATCTATAGTGGTTGGAATAATTTTAACATTTTTATTAAATTGCATGGCATAATCCGACAAGTACTGATTTCCTGCAAAAACCATTTTTGACAAACCAA
>JAAXXA010000897.1 GCA_013334735.1 Bacteroidota bacterium | reverse complement strand
TCGAGATGAACCGTAATAGAAGCGGTTTTGTTTTTTGAAAAGGTGTTATATGCCCCGCCATAACTAAATTCTTCCGAACTGTTTTGGGCGGTTATCTGAAATACTCCCATATCGGCTCTTTTCAGAGGTCCAAGCGAACTTTTAGCATTTAAACTTATTGCTTCAGCCCTGTTGCGGGCATCTTCGGTGGCAAGTGAAAGCATTTTTATTTTAAGATCGGCAAGCTTGGTATAATAATACTCCGGTTCTGATGAAGTGAAATTAACACCCATATCAATAAGCTCGCTTACTTCGCGGGATATGTTTTCAATTTTATTAACATCTTTCGACTCAATTTTAATTGTTTGCGATAAGGTATAACCTTTAAAAATTTTCTTCACAAACTTCCCGTTTTCGTCTTCAATGTTTTCGTATTCATTACGGATATCAACAGAAGAAAGAATAATTTCATTATCTTTAATTCCTTTTCCGATGAGGTATTTCTTACTGATTCCTGCATCTTTTTTAAGTTGCGAATATGCTTCTTTTATGGATAGATCTTTAACGGAAAAATATCCGCTCCATACAATAAGGTCGGAAACAAAGTCTTGTTTGGCAAGACCTGTTACGCTGATGGTTTCGTTGGGAGTATGCGATTTTTTCCAGGCGTTGCCAAGAATAGCAGCTGTAATAATTATCCCTAAAGTAAGGATTGCAGTATTGAGATGTTGTTTCATATAGATTGCAATTTAATTCCAAAGATATGTAAAATTTGAATTATTAAATATTTTTTTGAATTAAGTTTATTTTATTTTTATATTTTTACACCAAAAATTTGAAACAAACATAATTTTATGAAAAAAGAAAATGTTCTAATCGTTGCTGTTGATTTTTCCAAGTGTTCTATAAAAGCGCTTGATTTTGCAATTCGTATTGCAAATTGTATAAAATCAAATATACTTATTGTTCATGTTGAAAAACCAAACATTAATGATTCTGTTTACAGCAAAAATGGTCATGAATATCATAAAAATGTTATTTTAAAATTAGAAAAACTTGTTGAAAAATTCCAACCTTGTCTTAAAAAAGGAATACTTGAGTATAAAATAAGAAAAGGAAAAGTACATACCGAAATTACTAATCAGGCAAAATATAGCGATGCTTATTTGATAATAACCGGAGCACATGGTATATCTGGATTTGAAGAATTTTGGATTGGCAGTAACGCATTTAAAGTAGTTATATCATCTACAATACCTGTTATTACTATAAGAGAAGATTTAGTTTCCAAAAAAAGACAAATTTTTAAAATAGTATTACCTATCGACAGCTCACCTGAAACCAGACAAAAAGTACCTGTTGCAGTTGAACTGGCAAAATATTTTAAAGCAGAAATACATGTAGTTGGAATATATTCCACAAATGTAAAAGCTGTAAGAAACTTTGTAGAGGGATTTGTTGAACAAGCTGTTGAATATATCGAAAAACATGGTGTTGTTTGCAAGAGTCAATTTAAATTTTGCAATAATATTACTGATGGCATAATTGAATATGCTGAGGAAGTTAATGCGGATTTAATTACTATTATGTCAGAACAGGAA
>JAAXXA010000281.1 GCA_013334735.1 Bacteroidota bacterium | reverse complement strand
TATTTTTTAATATAATACCTACATAAGTAAGGAAAGCATTCCATATTCCTGCTCCTATTATGGTATAAACAGAAAATTTAATTATATTCATTTTTCCCATTCCTGCTGGAATAGATATTAAATGCCTTACAACGGGAATAAAACGACAGATAAAGATTGTTATATCACCTTTTTTTTGAAAATATTTTTCGGTAAGGTCTAAGTGATGATGGTCTAAAAGAAGATATTTTCCGAATCTGTCAACAAGTGGACGCCCTCCATAATATCCGATATAATATGAAATAACAGATCCTACAATGCTTCCAAATGTGCTAAAAAATAATACTCCCGCAAATGTAAATTCACCTTTGCTGATAAGCATTCCGGCAAATGGCATTACTGCTTCGCTTGGTACCGGGGCTACCATGCTTTCAAGAACCATTAGTATGAAAATACCTGCATATCCTATGCTTCCTATAAAAGCTGTAATTATTGGAACTAAAAATTCTGTTATACCCATGATTTAATGATTAATTATTAATTTTTTCCCTATTTCCCTATTTCACTAATAACTTATTTCCCCCTATTTTATTTTCATTTCCATGAATTCGTCAGGGAGAAACTGAAAGAATGTATCCCCGCGTAATCCAAGTCTTAATGTTTCTAAGGGAATTACTTCGTTAGGAGCAATATTTCCAAGGTTTACATTAGCTCCTAAAGTTTTAACGAACCATACTTGTTGAGATTTTAATGGCGCTTCCCAGATAATTTTATCCTTATCCACTTTCGCAATAATCTTGTTCACAAGAGCGACGTGAGCATTTCCATTAGGTCTGTATATACCGACAGTTCCACTTTCCCTTGCTTCTCCGATAACATAAGATGATCCGGCATTAATTTCTGTTTGCATCATGTTTATCCATTTGTTGGGAGAGGTAATAATTCCTGCCTCTTTTGAGCCCACTTCAGATAAAACTATATGTGTTTTTGCCAATTTCTCAATGTATTTGCATTTTTCATCATGTTCCATTACAATAGAACCATCGGAAACTTCAATGGCATCTACTTTATATTTGTCAACCAACTTCCTGTATTCGTCAAATTTCCCCCTAATTATATAAGCTTCGAAAAGTGTTCCTCCAAGATATACATTGATATTACTTCCTTTGTATAATTGAATTTTTTGAAGCACAAGCTTTTCGTTCATTACTACTGATGTTCCGAATCCTAACTTTGCAAAGTCAGTGTATTCTCCTCCCGTTGTCAGGAAATCTTCAACCTCGCGAATGCTAAGTCCTTTATCCATCATCATAGTAACACCGCTTTTCCTTGGAGTGGTAGATCTTTCAGGTAAAAAATCTAAATTTGATTTCATAATATATTTTTTTTATTTTTTATATAGTTCGATTAAATCCATAATTTGTTGATTCTTTAATAGCGAAGGATCATATTCAAGCATATTGTTATGTAAGGCGAAATTTATACTTAATGCTGTTTCAATAACTTTATATGCTTCTTTTAGTTTGTTATTTAAAAGTAAATAATTTGCGAGCCTGTATTGAAAATTTATATTATCAGGTTGAAGTTTAATACCTTTGTTTATGGCGCTAATAGCTTTGTTTAGGTCGCCGGATATTTGAAATATTTTTGAGTATTCCATCCAAATTTCTTCATTTTCAGGTTCAAGCTGAATTACTTTTTCATAAGAAATAATAGCTTCTTCAAATGAACCCATTTTTTTTTGTATATCCCCTAACATAAACCAGTTTAACGAATTTAATGGTTCAATATCAACAGCAATTTTAAAACATTTAAGTGATTCTTCTGTTTTATTAGTTTCATCAAATACAGAACCAAGCCCAACCCATGCGTCAGCAAATTTATCGTTAAGTTCTATAGCTTTTTGGTAAAATTCAATAGCTTTTTCAAAGTTTTTCAATCCTTCGTTACATTCGCCTAAACAATAATATGTATAAATTCCAACATCGGGCGATTCAATTTCAAGCGCTTCATTAAAGGCTTCCATTGCTTGCTCATATTTGGCAATGCTGATAAGAGAATTTCCTTTACTGAATAATGCCGAAATAAAATACGGCTCTATAGCCAGAGCGTAATCAAAAGCATCAATTGCCTTTTCGAATAACTCAAGATAAGTATATGTTATCCCCAGATTATACCATGCGGCTGAAGAGAAAGGATGTTTATCCAGAAAATCGTTGAAAAAAGTAATACCATTTTCTAATTGATCCGAATATTCATAACAAGAAGCAATTTCATATATAGATGCTTCGTTATCAGGGTTTATGCTCAGAGCTTTGTTTAAATATTCTAAAGCTTTTGTATAATTGTTAAGATTTTCATATTCAAAAGCTATATTATTATATACTTCGTCCAATTCTTCTGCATCATCAATAGCTTTGTTATATTCTTCAATAGCTTTATCGTATTTTTTTAATTGGCTGTAAATAGCGCCTTTGGTCATAAAAAGCTCGGTATTGTATGGATCTATCATTTCCACTTTTGTTAGCAATTCAAGAGCTTTTTGAGTTTTGTTTGCTGATGCGAAAAGTTGAGCTTCGCGCAAAATAAATATAACTTCACCGGGATGCAGTTCGCACGCATAGCGTATAGCTTTGTTTGCCTTGATAATATTGTTTCGGATAAAGTAATAATCAATTATTTCCTCAAATTCCGATACATCGAAATAAGATGATATTTTTTGTTTAAGCATTTGTTCAAAACGCTCAATCAGTATTGTTTTCTTATCCTCTTCTTGCTTTTCAAAATCTCCTGTCATAATTCCAACTTCTGTAACATTTTTTTAAAATTAACTGCAAATATAGTTATAAAATACTAAAACAATGCTTTGGCAATTTCAACTATTGGCTTTGAGTTACTCATGGTAAAAAAGTGGAGACATGGCGCTCCTGCTTTTAATAGTTCTCTCCCTTGATTTATACTCCATTCTATCCCAACGCGTTCGGCTTCTTTATCATTTTTGCATTTTTCAATTTCATTATATAATCCATCAGGAATATCAACATGAAATGTGCTTGGAATTTTTAATACCTGTTTTTTTGAAGTTATTGGTTTAATTCCTGGTATTATTGGGACATTTATATCTTTTTTTCGGCAATTATCAACAAAATCGAAATATTTTTTATTGTCGAAAAACATTTGAGTAACAATATAACTAGCTCCGGCATCTACTTTTTCTTTAAGAAATTTTAAGTCGGCAGATAAATTTGGAGATTCAAAATGCTTTTCCGGATAGCCTGCTGAACCTATGCAAAAATCCGTTTTAATTCCTTCTTTAAGATCTTCTTCAACATAAATACCATTATTGATATTAACAATCTGTTTCATAAGATCAATCGCATGAGTGTGCCCGTTTGGTTCGGGTGTATATTCTCTTTCGTTTTTTGGAGGATCTCCTCTTAAAACCAGGATGTTTTTTATTCCTAAATAATGCAGGTCAATCAATGCATCTTCGGTTTCGTTTTTTGTAAACCCCCCACAAATAAGGTGCGCAACAGCATCCACTTTATAATGAAACATTATTGATGCGCATATACCAACAGTTCCCGGTCTTTTGCGGATACTTACTTTTTCAAGGTAGCCATTTGCTCTTTCTTTATATGTATATTCTAAACTATGATAGGTAACATTAATAAAGGGCGGTTTAAATTCCATTAATGGGTCAAGAATAGAATATAATGATTCAATGCTTTTTCCTTTTAACGGAGGAAGTATTTCAAAAGAAAAATAAGGCTTTTTACTGTTAGTCAATTCATCAATTACTTTCATGGAAAATTGGATAAAATATTAAAATGCGAAAATACCAAACATTTTATTATTTACCTAAAATACTCAAGTCTTTTCCGAAAGCCACTTTCGTTCAGCCTCCGACTACTTTCATCTTATTTTTTAGGGTCCATCATATAACTCTGTTTCATCGGCGTTCCATTAAAATTCTTTAATTTAAAACAATTTGCAATTATTTTGTACTTTCGTAAAAAAAAATCATAATTCCTATGAAATTTTTAAACAAACTTGCCGGACGTTATTCTATTATTTATAAGTTTTTTCTTTTTTTGCTTAGTGTTACATTGATTGTATTGCAATTTCCAAAAGAAGGAAAATTCAAATATGAATTTCAAAAAAATAAGCCATGGATGCACGAAGACCTTATAGCTCCATTTGATTTGGCTATATTAAAATCAGATAAAATGCTTGCTGATGAAAAAGCCGTCGCTTTTGAAAATTTAAAACCCTATTTCGTGTTAAATTCAAAAGTTAAAGAGCAGAAATTGAAATTATTTAAAGATGAATTTTTTAATAAATGGACGCTAAAATACGGTGAAAAAAATCAAAATTTAAGAAAATCAAACTACCAGACAGCGATTTCAATTTTGGATACAATTTATTCAAAAGGCGTTATCCAGTTGAATGATAACCTCGAAAACAAACAAAACGATTACATTATTAATGTTGTTAACGGAAATATTTCCGAAGAAAAAGAACTTTCAGATATTTTCACAATTCAAACTGCTGATGATTATATTGTAGCCAACCTGAATATTAAAAGAGTAACTGATAAGGATTTAATGCTGCCCTTACTTGAAAATGCTATTGCTCAAAATATTTTTTATGATGATAATATTACAAAAAAATATAAACTAAATATATTAAATGAAATTTCTCTCACTTATGGAATGGTACAAGAAGGAGAACGTATAATTTCGAAGGGAGAACTTGTTACTGCTGATAAATATCAGGTGATTGAATCATTAAAAAAAGAATATGAAACACAACTTGGCGCTTCTTCAAAATATTACAAGATACTTATTG
>JAAXXA010000896.1 GCA_013334735.1 Bacteroidota bacterium | reverse complement strand
TGTATCTACATCAGCTATTAACAGCATCGGCATGGGGTGCGCTACAATGTTTGTTTTAGTATTTTCAAATTTTTTTATTTCACTTCTTAAAAATTTAATTCCCGATAAAGTTCGTATTGCTGCTTTTATTGTGATAATAGCATCATTTGTTACTATGATAGACCTTCTGATGAAAGCTTTTACACCCGATCTGTATAAAAATCTCGGTATTTTTATTCCGCTTATAGTTGTTAATTGTCTTATACTTGGCAGGGCGGAAGCATTTGCAAATAAGAATAAAATATTTCATTCTGTTTTGGATGGTTTGGGCATGGGTATCGGCTTTATATTGGCTATTACATTATTGGGAAGTATCAGGGAAATGCTGGGTTCGGGAAGTATTTTTGATTACAAATTTGTGAGCGAAAACACCAAAACTATTCTGCTTTTTGTATTACCTCCCGGAGCATTTATTACTTATGGCTTTTTGATAGCAATAATGAATTCGGTAAAAAAGAAATTTAATGTGTAATTATAAATATTCAGTCTGTTTAAAAAAATACGCCACAGATTCACAGATTAAATTAAATGTAAAAAATAAAATTATAGCGATATATTAAAGGATACAAGCAATTGAGTTAAGTTTAGTTTTCAAAATGTAATTGAATTTTTAAAAAATAATTTTATAATCTGTGAACATAGCGAAGCGACTCATGAACACAAAATAAAAACAAAAAGTAAGTGAATGATCTGTGGCTGTTTATAGTCGCAGTCTATTTAACTTTAAATTATCTATGGAATACTTTAAAATAATAATTCTGGCATTGATTGTAAACAATATTGTGTTTACTCAATTCCTTGGCATTTGTCCTTTTCTGGGCGTTTCTAATAAAATTTCCACATCATTAGGAATGGGAGTTGCAGTTATTTTTGTAATGACTCTCGCTAATATTTTTACATATTTTTTGCAGGTTTATATTCTGGAGCCATTGCAAATTCAATATATGCAGACGATAACATTTATACTCATTATTGCCTTTTTAGTTCAGGTAGTTGAAATTATCCTAAAAAAAACAAGTCCCGCTTTATATCAGGCTCTTGGAATTTATTTACCGCTAATCACTACAAATTGCGCTATTCTTGGAGTTACACTTCTTGCTTTTAAAACCACACCCCCAATGGATTTGCTTCACAGCGTGGTTTATGCAAGCTCTACTGCAGCGGGCTTTACTCTTGCTCTACTTATTATGGCAGGAATAAGAGAACAACTGGAATACACCGGTGTTCCTAAAGGTATGAAAGGCATTCCCATTTCACTCATTACGGCAGGTCTTATTTCTTTAGCATTTATGGGGTTCGCGGGGCTTATAAAATAGAATCCTCTATTTTTTTTATAGAGATTCCTCACTTCGTTTTATCGTATAAAATATTATATTGAATATCACTATTGCTCTGTTAAATTTTACTTTTTTTATATTTCGTACCTACGGCACTCTGACAATTTTCGTAATTGATTATTCTACAAATATTACGTACCTACGGTACTTTTTTCAGCCTCGTTAGAGGCGAAATATTTGTAGAAAAATAATCAAAATACAAAAT
>JAAXXA010000280.1 GCA_013334735.1 Bacteroidota bacterium | reverse complement strand
AATTATTCAAACGCCGATGATCTGCTTTTAAAGCAAAAAATTAATGAAGATCCTGCCCTTTTAGACAGGTATAAAGAATATGAAAAAAACCTTAAAAAACTGGCATTAGAAATAAAGAATAATTCTCTGATAAAAGGTATAAAAACTGATACTCTTATAAACGGCAGAAGAATTATTCCCCTGGTTTTTCACATTATTCACAAATACGGAGAGGAAAATATTAGTGATGCTCAGATTTATGATGCTGTTGAAAAATTAAACATTGATTATAATAAATTAAATGCTGACACATCAGCTACATTCAGCTTGTTTAAACCAAAGTCCGCTAACTGTCAGATTGAATTCCGTCTTGCCAAAATTGATCCTTCAGGCAATTGCACAAGTGGTATTGACAGGGGTGCAGATCCTCGTACAGATTATGCTTATTTTTCAGTAATGCACGACTATGCTTGGGCTCCCTCCAGATACATGAATATTTATGCTGTAAATTTTATTTATCCTGAAGGGATGAGTTTACCAGCAGGCGCTTTTATTGGGGGAATGTCGCCATTTCCTCCGAGCAATCCGCTTTCACAATCAATAACCGGTGGCGATTCTTTAGCCGATGGAGTTCTGATTCGTCAGGATTGCATTGGTAGTATAGGAACAGCAACAAACATGGGAGGGATGCCTATTAATGCATTAAATCGCTCGCTTACTCACGAATCAGGGCATTATTTTAATCTTTATCACCCTTTTCAAAATTTAATATTTGGAATTATTCCTGCAGGTAGCGGATGTCCTTCTGCTTATGCTTCCACCGGCGATGAAGTTGATGATACTCCTCCTGTTGATGCAGCTTCGCAAAATATCGATAAAAATTGCTATACTCCCGGATCACGTAATACATGCAATAGTATCGATGCCGCTTATGGCAATATAGATGCGCCCGATATGATCGAAAATTATATGGATTATCAATGGGGATTTTGTACTAACTTATTTTCTTTAGGTCAGCTTGACAGAATTAATGCAACTATGACAACTGACAGACGCAATCTGTGGTCGTATGAAAATCTTTTGGTAACGGGTGTTTTGGATACTTCAACCGCCTTATGTTTACCGAAAGCCGATTTTAGCTGCAACAATAATATGGTATGTAAAGGTTCTTCTGTAAGTTTTTCAGATTTTTCATATAATGGAGCCGTTTCATTGTGGGAATGGACCTTTGGCGGAGGCGCTCCCGCTACTTCAAATTTGCAAAATCCTGTTGTTACATATAACACTCCGGGAACATATAGTGTTAATTTAAAAGTAACAAATGCTTCAGGGGCTGACTCCATTTTTAAACAAGACCTTATTATTGTAAGCGACCCGGATGTAGCTTTGGATGCTCCTTTTATTGAAGGTTTTGAGACTAATATTAATGATTGGATTTTAATTAACCAAGCGGGTAATAAATGGGAAATCACTGATTCGGCAAAATATGCCGGTTCGAATTCTTTATGGATAAGCAATTTTAGCAATAATTCGTCTAACAGTTTAGATGAAATTATTACTCCTGCTATTGATATTACAACACTTACACCAACTCCCACCTCATTATTTTTAAAATTTAAAATAGCTTATGCTGGCAAAATAACAAGCAATATTTTAACGGGAAATGATACCGCGTATGATGCCCTTAAAATTTTTGTTTCTACAGATTGTGGAAACAGCTGGTTTCAGAGATATTCAAAAACAGGAAGCGAACTTGAATCAGTTCCATTAGTATCTGCAAGTTTTTTTCCAACTTCTGCTTCCCAGTGGCGTGATGATCAGGTTAACGTAGGTACTTATATAACTAAACAAAATGTGAGATTCAAATTTCAGTTTATAAGCGGAGGCGCAAATAATTTATTTATTGACGATATTAACCTTGATTACCACGTTAGGATTGAAGACTTATTAGCTTCATCGCTCAATTTTAATGTATTTCCTAATCCTATGACTGAATCAACAGAAATATCTTTTAATCTGAACTCAGCAGAAAATGTAATAATAGATATTCTGGATATCGTAGGAAAACAAATTAATTCCATATCCAGCAAAGATTTTGAGGCAGGGCAACATAATGTTATAGTAAACAAAAATCAATTCGGAGCTTCAGGATTTTATTTTATTAAATTAAGTATAGGTGGTGAAATATTTATGCGTAAAATTGTAGTGAATTAAATTTTTATTCAATATACAAATAAATGCCACATAAAATAACGATCTACACCGATGGAAGCGCACGCGGTAACCCCGGACCCGGAGGATACGGTGTTGTTCTTTTATCAGGCAATTATCGTAAAGAATTATCGCAGGGATTTCGGCATACTACTAATAACAGAATGGAGCTTTTAGCTGTTATTGTTGGTCTGGAAGCATTAAAATATGATTTTTCCGATGTAACTATTTACTCCGATTCAAAATATGTGGTTGAAGCTATTGAAAAGGGATGGCTAAATCAATGGGTACAGAAAAGGTTTAATAAAACAAAAAATAAAGATCTTTGGCTTAGATATTTAGAAATTTCCCAAAAACAGAATGTTCGTTTTATATGGATTAAAGGACATGCCGCGAACGTGGAAAACGAATGTTGCGACAAACTTGCTGTTGCCGCGTCTCATTTCCCGGATCTATTGATAGATGAATGGTACGAAAGTCAAGTTACTATATTGAAAACGGAATAAATTTTAGTATTTTAAATCGGCAATCAACAGTCCACAGTTGGCAGTCTTTGTGAACTGTGGACTGCGGATTGCCAATTGCCGACTTAGTTATTTCGTTGAATTTTATCCAACCAGTATTTTACCACTCATCTTTTACTTTTACAGCTTCCGTCATCCCCTTTTTCATACTTTTAATAAAGTCCTGCATGTACTGGTCAATCTGGGTTATATAACTATCCATTTCAGGAACTGGAGAAGTTTTGCTTTTTTCGATCCATTTTTCAAGCGCGTTATAAGATGGACCTTTTTTATTAAGATCGGTGATTTTATAACGGTACCTGTTTTCTTTAAGTTCAATATTAAAAGTAAAAGAAATAATTCCAGCTTCTATTTTAGTACCGTCTTTTAAAGGAGTATTATATATTTTAAATCTGTAAATACCTTTAATTTTACCATTTTCTTTATCTCTTACATCTGTAACATCCTGAGCATTTTTAAAATAAATTCCAATCCAGTGAATAGCTCTATTAAATAAAGTATCTTTTGTTCCTTTTTGCTGAACTACTTCAGTATATGTATATTTTTTTGTAACGGTATCTATTGGCAATTTAGGGACTGTAACAGTAGTTTTCTGAGCAAATGCGGAAATACAAATACTTGTAAGTACAATTCCGATAATTAAAAGTTTATTCATAATATAGATGTTTTTAGTGTAATTTATCAGTATCTAAACTCTAGGCACTCCAAACTTTAGGCACTTTAAGTGCTTTTTAAATTGAGACAATATTACAATTTTTTTAAATAGCATAATACTGTTTTTTACTTTTTTAAGAATATTTTTAACTAACTTAAATAATATAATTTGCGTAGTATTTTATATTTTATACTTTTGTATAAACAAAAAATCAATTTTATATGAGAAAATTTTTCATAACATCCGCAATTTTAATATTCGGAATAGGCATTGTTGTGGCCCAAAACAATAACACATCAGGAAATCAGGGAAATCAAAATAACAACCAACCCCAAAAAACGATTCAACCTGATATGAATAAAGATACTGTTGTCTTTTTCCAAGGTCGTTATGGCGGTCCGATAAAATCTGCTGATATACTAAAAGAAGATTCTCTTACTATGAATAAAGTAGGTTTTCAGATAGTTGGTTTCACTTTGGTATTCCGAAAAGATACTACTCTTAATAAATACGATTCAAAAAATAACAAGTTGTCTTCCGAAATGAAGACTGCATTGAAGGATTTAAAACCGGGACAAAACTTTTCTTTTGTAAATATCCGCATCATGGCTAAGGGAGGAAAAGCCTTGAAACCAACTTACGATAAAATAGATATGTTTATTGAACGCGAAAAACAATAAACAAAATATCACTGAAAGGTAAGACCTGACGGAGTTCATTTGAAGGCAAGACGATAATTTCAATTAATAATTAAATATTAAAACATAATGAAAAAAACATCAATCTTATTATTTGCATTTTGTATTACTTTATCTGCATATGTCATAGCCGGCATTCCAACAGTAGTTTACGCCAATAATTCGGCAGCGTATATAAGCGATATTAGTTTACCTGCAGGGTCATTAGTAGCGCCTGTTGCAACTGCTGGTAGCGGAGCGACAGAAACACAAATAACGGCAAATTGGAATACCTCCGTTGATGCGCTACATTACCACCTTGATGTATCTACAAGTATTGGTTTTGGGAGTTTTGTAACGGGTTTTAATAATTTGGATGTAAATACTGCAACCAGCTATAATGTAACAGGACTAAGTTGTGGAACAACATATTACTATCGTGTAAGAGCTGATAATACATGTAATACAAGCAGTAATTCCAACATTATAACTTATGCTTCTGCAGTTAATGCTTGCAATTGCCTTAATACGATTACAGATTCACGTGATTCAAAAACATATAATATTATTGCTATTGGTACACAATGTTGGATGAAAGAAAATTTAAAAGCTACGGTATATAAAAATAGCGTTGCAATACCCCAAATTACTGATAATACTTTATGGGCTGCCGATGCAACAGGCGCATATAGTTGTTTTAATAATGATTGTACAACAAACGGCGCTACATACGGTATGTTATACAACTTGAACGCGGTAACTAATGCAAACGGTATTTGCCCCACAGG
>JAAXXA010000895.1 GCA_013334735.1 Bacteroidota bacterium | reverse complement strand
AAAAATTTATTTCACTTAACATAACCGATAAGCGAAATTTTGTTTCAGTTTTCCGTTGATAAACCGCTATACATTAATATTACATTAATATTATATAAATTAACATACATTGATTTATCCAAAGAAAACTGGAACAAAATTTGGGAGAGGTCTACGATAGGAGACCGAACCGCTTATAGTGTTGTTATGTGATGTAGTAAAAACAAAGAAATCGTGCCTTGACATTAAAATTAAATAATGTAAACTGCATTGAAGCTCTTTTTATAGGGAATACGTGTTTAATATAACACGATTTCTTTAAATTATTTTTGAAAATTTAACAAAATTTAAGGAGATTAAACGTGTCTACTTTAAACGAGGATTTAAACCTGGGTGATTTAAAATCGGAAATGTTTGTAAAGGTTTTTGCATTGGGCCTGCTGATGGGTAAAACTTTGTATACAACGGATTGTCTGTATATGGGTCCTCAAGAGTTTGAAAATGTTGCGAAAGAAAAAATGTATGCAGCCGTTGGGACAGAAATACCCGGAACCAATGAAGTTTTTACAAGAGACATGGTAGACGCACTTATTTTGATGTGGAGCAATTTCGGGGGTACTTTTTTAGACTTTTGTTAATGTTGTGCGTATAAAATATTATCAGCACGTGAATGTTCTCACGTGCTTTTTTGTTAAATTTTCAAAAATAATTTCCTTTTCGGAGAAAAGGGTTTTTACTATTTCACATAACGTACACCGATGAAGCGAAGTTTTTATCTTTCTTCCTTGATGTTAATTCTCTTAAGAAAAGAGAAATAAAAATTTGGGAGAAGATATTTTTTACTCCTTGGTGTTAAATTCTTTAGAGTAAAAATATCTAAACTGCTTAGCGCGTTGTTAGACGATGTTTTAAAAAATAAAATTATGACCCGTTAATCCGGAGAATATTTTTGACAGTAAGCCACCTTGTGTTTTAACAATTTCAGCCTTATCGTGGTTTTTGATACTCAATCTTCCAGCATCTGAATCTATAAAAATATTGCGACATTTACAATGTGTACCGCCACCCCAGGGTCGAGATGGTAAAATATCCCCACACTCAAGACATTTATAAGAAATTGTTGTTCCTGATGGATATCCATTTTTTGGCTCAATCATAATTTTTATTTTTTAAAAATTTCGTCTAACGTATCCGCATGATGCGAAGTTGCGCCGTGTTAATTAGATTAAATATTGATTATCACTATACAATCATTATATCACCAAACTTGAAATATCGTCAGCGCAATTTGGGTGAAAGAAATTTATCCTCCTAATTATTATTTCTCTGTAGCGGAGCGGAAGAGAAAGTTTAGATAAAGGTGAATTTCTGTAACCGCTTATTGCGGTGTTAAACGATGTAAAATAAAATTTATTAAAATTATTTTTTTAACGTTAAATTACAGTAAGGACATTTCTCGCGAATGCCGAATGATATTTTCTCACCAGGAACGTGAAACAATAGGGACTTTTTACAGCCGGGGCACTTTTCAAAATATACTTCGGCATTCGCGAGAAATGTCCTTACTGTAATTTAACGTTAAAAAAATAATTTTAATAAATTT
>JAAXXA010000279.1 GCA_013334735.1 Bacteroidota bacterium | reverse complement strand
CATGTAGGGCACTCACCGGCTGCTGCTTTCATGCCTCACAGAAGTGCGTATTTGAATTTTATATGTATTTTTGAAAATTAATTACAGGTGAAGCGGAAGTGCTATTAATAAGGCACGTAAGCAGCAGCCAACCATTAGCGTTAATAGCATACGACCTCCCATCAAAAATAGATTTCGAAAAAGTTTCCTTTTATTGAAATATTTATTGTATCTTTGCATGGAAACTAAAAAAATATAGTATCTTTTTTTGGAAACTAAACTAAAAATATATGACATGTAAGTTTGAAGTTCTCTTTATGGATGAAGCTCATGAATTCCTCTTAGTAATTGATGCTAAGGCGAGGAATAAAATCATATTTAATATAGATAGAGCTAAGCTTCACAATGACAAAGAACTTTTTAAGAAACTTAATGATGACATTTGGGAATTCCGAACATTATTTAACAAAACACATTATCGACTTTTTGCATTTTGGGACAAAACAGGAAAACAAGACACTTTAGTTATAACAACTCATGGGATTGTTAAAAAGACTGGAAAAACTCCTGACAAAGAAATAGAAAAGGCGGAAACATTAAGAAAAAAATATTTCACTCTTAAAAAGTAACGACAATGAATGCAGACAAAAAAATGAGACTTTACAGTTTGGATGAAATCAAAGATGAATTCATCGGTAAAAAAGGTACTGCTAAACGAGATAATTATGAACAAGAACTCCAACTTGAAGTGCTTGGGGATATGATTAAACAAGTTCGTTTGGAACGAAACCTGACTCAAGAACAACTTGGAAAATTAATTGGTGTTCAAAAAGCTCAAATTTCAAAGCTTGAGAACAACACTACAAACGTGACTATTTACACAGTTTTAAGGGTATTTAACGCATTGAAAGCGAAATTAAGTTTTAAAGTTGTTCTGAAAAACAGACAAGTTCGAGTAGCTTGATGTCCAACTATTCCTACTAACGCTAATCGAGTAGACGGCTCCGCCAGAACTAACTGACGGAGTGCGCCTCTCACACCACCGTACACTTCGAATTCTATTCTTTAATGGCTCTACTTTCAGTGAAGTTTACATGGTTTTAAAAAATTAATTAAAATATTATGGAAAACAACATACAAAAACAAAATCAAACAGCTTTTGAGCAAATAAAAAGAGTTAATGAAAATGGAAATGAATTCTGGTCAGCCCGTGATTTAAGCAAGGTTCTCGAATATTCGGAATATCGCCATTTTAAACCGGTAATTGACAAAGCTAAAGAAGCTTGCAAAAACAGTGGCTACGCGGCTTTCGACCATATCGAGGATATCCTCGATATGGTCGAATTAGGCAAAGGAGCTAGAAGAGAAATTGAAAATGTAAAACTTTCCCGTTATGCCTGTTATTTAATTGTTCAGAATGCTAACCCCGCTAAAGAGAAATTATAGCGTTAGAAACCTATTTTGCCGTGCAGACTCGTTTACAGGAAATACAGCAAATGCACGTATATCAGTAACTAAAAAAGAAGAACCAAAAAAATAAAAAGAAATTATAAATTCGAAAATGTTGAATAAAAAAAAATAATGAATAGGGAGTAAGATAAAATGAAAAAAATATTTATATCAATTTTTATAGTATTTATTGCGTTTACACATTCTTTCAGCCAGGATGTAATTACTAAAAAAACCGAAGAGAACTTACAGGCAAAAGTTTTGGAAATTGGGCCGACAGAAATAAAATACAAGAGATTTGACAATCCGGATGGTCCAACTTATACTATTTTAAAATCGGACGTGATCATGATCCGCTATGAAAATGGTTCAAAAGACATATTTGATGAAGATCAATATGTAAATAATACATCTACAATAAATACTAATACTAATGACCTTTTTGTGCAAGGGCAATTGGACGCAATGAAATATTATAAAGGGTACAGGGGAGCAGGGACTGCTACTCTAATTATTGGTTTGCTTTCTCCACTGGCTGGTCTTGTGCCGGCAATAGCATGCTCTTCCACTTATCCGAATGGTGTTAATTTAATGTGCCCAAATTCAGATCTTATGAAAAAAACGGATTATTATAATGGATATTCGACCAGAGCCAAAAAAATAAAATCAGGTAAAGTATGGAGTAATTGGGGGATAGCTTTCGGTGTGAATTTGGGTTTAGTGCTTGTAATGATGTCTGGTCAATAAAATTATACCAATCGCGCTGCACTTTTCACGATTATTTTTTAAATAATAAATTATATTTAGTCATAGCTAACCATGTGTTACTTGAATATTTAATATTGAGTGTTGGTTTGCCATATTGAATTCGAAATTAATTTAATAAAAACTTATTATACAAACACTAGTTTAAAAATTACATTACATACTTCCTTTCTAAAAAAAATCCACTACTTTTGAAGCATAAATTAAAAACAAGTGACTGATTTTCTTAAAGACTTAAACGAAGCACAACGTGAGGCGGTTATTTTAACCGATGGTCCTGTGATGGTAATAGCCGGCGCCGGTTCCGGAAAAACAAGAGTACTTACTTATCGTGTAGCTCAGCTCCTTACAAAAGGTGTTGATCCTTTTAACATACTGGCTCTTACCTTTACTAACAAGGCAGCCCGCGAAATGAAAGAACGTATTACACAAATAGTGGGCTTTGCTGATGCGAAAAATGTTTGGATGGGTACATTCCATTCTATATTTGCTCGTATCCTCCGAATAGAAGGACATCTGTTGGGGTATCCCAGCGATTTTACTATTTATGATACTGATGATTCCAAAAGTCTGTTAAGAACCATTATTAAAGAACAGGAATTGGATGAGAAAAATTATAAGGTAAATACTGTCCTTTCTCGAATATCAGGAGCTAAAACAAACCTTATTTCTGAACGTGAATACATCGAAAATTTCGAAATACAACAACAGGATAAAGCCGCGGGTAAACCAAGAATAGGAGATATTTATACTATCTACAACCAGCGCTTGATGCGATCGTCTGCTATGGATTTCGATGATCTGTTATTCAAAACAAATGTGCTGTTGCGCGATTTTCCTGAAGTGCTTTTTAAATATCAGCAACATTTTAAATATATTCTAGTTGATGAATATCAGGACACAAATTATTCACAGTATCTTATTATAAAGAAACTGGCTGCCAATAATGAAAATATTTGCGTGGTAGGGGATGATGCTCAAAGCATTTACGCGTTTCGCGGCGCCAACATTAAAAATATTCTGAATCTGAAAAATGATTATCCTGATATAAAAATATTTAAACTCGAACAAAATTACAGATCTACTAAAAACATTGTAAGCGCTGCAAATAGTATTATTGCATACAATAAAGACCAAATTTTTAAAGAAATATGGACGGATAACGATTCAGGGGAGAAAATTCAGATGCTCAAAGCTTCATCCGATAATGAAGAAGGGCAAATGGTTGCTAATTCTATATTTGAGCAAAAAATGCAGTTCCAGCTACAAAATTCTGCATTTGCTATACTGTATCGGACTAATGCTCAATCACGCTCAATGGAAGAAGCATTACGTAAGCTTAATATTAATTACAAAATATTCGGAGGTCTTTCCTTTTACAAACGTAAGGAAATTAAAGACCTTATTGCATACTTCCGCCTTGCTATAAATCAAAATGACGAGGAAGCATTATGGCGCATTATTAATTATCCCATGCGCAAAATTGGCAAAACTACACAAGAAAAAATAATTGTTTTAGCCGATCAGAATAAGATTACACCATGGAAAGTAATTGAAAATATTCAGTCATTCGGCTTTGGCAGTACAGGCGAAAAAATTGCTGAATTTGCCACGATGATTAAAAGCTATTCTGCCCAGATTAAAACAAAAAATGCTTTCGTTGCAGCTCAATATATTGCAAAATCGTCAGGAATACTTAAGGACTTGAGCGAAGATTCTACTCCCGAAGGTATTGCCAGAATGGAAAATATCGACGAACTGCTTAATGGTATTAAAGAATTTTCGGAACAGGAAGAAGAAATTAATGAAGTTGAAAATAATGAAATTGCAAATACTGAAGAAGGAAAAAATGAAGAAATAAAACCTACCAGAACATTAAACGAATTTATGCAGGATATCGCTTTGCTCACCGATGCCGAAGACCCTGAAAAAGACGAAGGTGATTTTGTTTCACTTATGACAATACATGCAGCCAAAGGGCTTGAGTTTCCTCATGTGTACGTTGTGGGTGTTGAAGAAAATTTATTTCCGTCATTGCAATCGATTAATACGCGCGCAGAATTAGAGGAAGAAAGGCGTCTTTTTTATGTTGCGCTTACGCGGGCAATGAACAGGGTAACTATATCTTTTGCCGAAACCCGTTACAAATGGGGGAATCTGAATTTTTGCGAACCAAGTCGCTTTATTGATGAAATTGACCCTGTTTACATTGAGCTGCCAAGAAGAAAAACTCAAAGGACGGATGATTTTATTTTCAGTCCACACGAAAGGCAGATTTCAACCGAAAAAAAACCTTTTAAGACTAATCAAAAAACAGAACCAATCCCCATAGCTTTTAATTTAAAAAAGAATCTGGTTCCAGTTAACAAAGCCGTTCATAAACCTGAGAATACAAATTTTGAACATACCGAAAACATTATTGAACAGCTGCAAGTGGGCATGAACGTGGAGCATGAACGTTTCGGAAAAGGTAAAGTAATTAATATTGAAGGAAAAGCCCTTGATAAAAAAGCATTAGTCTTTTTTGAAGTAGCCGGTCAAAAGCAACTTTTACTTAAATTTGCTAAATTAAAAATTGTAGGATAATATAATTTTTATTTTATCTAATCCGCCATGTCCGACACCGCTCAAATTGTCATATAGAACTATTTTCTCTTGTCATTT
>JAAXXA010000894.1 GCA_013334735.1 Bacteroidota bacterium | reverse complement strand
AGGGTAGTATGTTTTGGGATTTTGTTGACCCGATGTTCGAAACACCTAAAGGAAGCGGCAAAAGCACTATTTATACAGGGGCTTTATGGGTAGGCGGTTATGATAGCAAACATCAACTTCATATTGCAGCTCAAACATATCGCCGTAAAGGAACTGACTTTTGGGCAGGTCCTGTTATGAATCAGGCAAGATACTCTGATGCTCAGGATAAACTTTGGAATAAAGTATGGAAAATAACAAAATCAGAAGCAGAATATCATAAAGCGCATTGGTCAGAAAATACTTATAAATTACCCGAATCTATTTCAACATGGCCTGGTAATGGAGACGTTTCTTTAGGACAAGCAGCTAATCTGGCTCCCTTTGTTGATTTGAATAAAAATGGAATTTATGATCCCCAAAATGGTGATTATCCTTTGTTTGATGGCGATCAGGCAGTTTTATTTATTTTTAATGACGATAGAGCTAGTCATACCGAAACTCAAAGCCTTAAATTAGGTATTGAGGTACTTGGGTTGGCATACTCTTTTAATACTCCTAAAGATTCTGCTATAAATAATACTATTTTTCTTAATTATAAAATCATTAACAGATCAAAACAAGACTATGATTCAATATATGTAGGCATACTTACAGATTTTGATATAGGAATGTCGTCAGATGATTACATAGGAAGTGACTTAGCGCTGAACACATATTTTGGTTATAATGGAGATAGTTATGACGAAGGATCTTCGGGATATGGAAAAACGCCACCTGCGCAAGGAGTAACTTTTTTGAATGAGCCAATGACTAATTTCATGTATTATAACAATACTGGCATTGGAATTCCTATTACTCAGGATCCTGAAAAAGCAGAAAATTATTATAATTATATGCGTAGTCTTTGGAAGGATAAATCGCATGGTACTTATGGCGGCAATGGATATGGTGGGAAAGTTCCGACAAATTATATGTTCTCGGAATGGTATGGCGGGTGGAACGAAAATTCAGCCGGATCTCAAGAAGGCGATAGAAGAGGGCTTGGTTCTTATGGTCCTTTCTCATTAAAATCGGGAGAATCTAAAAAAATAGAAATTGCATATTCAACAGCATGTGATTATTCAGGTAATATGCTAAGTGTTGACTTACTTAAACAAAGAGTAGTGAAAATTATTGATTTTTATAAAAATAATATTGCTGGAAAGTAGAATGGAGTTAGAAAGTTTTAAAGTATAAAGTTAGAAAGTAAAAAGTAACAAAAAAAATCCCGATTTAGCTCGGGATTTTTTTTTGTTAATATTTTTGTTAGTATTTTAATATTCCTTAGCGTGAAACACGTTGAAAAATATGATTACTTTGTTAAAAAAATAAAATATGAAAACTCGAAATTTTTCAAAAATCACTTTTATAATACTTTTTATTGGTTTTATTAACTTTAGCTTTGTAAAAGCGCAAGATAATAAAGTTTACGCTAAAGCAGACAAAGGACCTTATTACATGGGAGGGAAGCCTGCTTTTGATAAATTTTTAAAAGCTAATTTAAAATATCCCGCCGAAGCATTAGCTATTAAAAAAACTGGCGTAGTGGTTGTTTCATTTATTGTT
>JAAXXA010000278.1 GCA_013334735.1 Bacteroidota bacterium | reverse complement strand
AGAAAAATCACCTTTTTCAGGAACGATAGTGAGTTCACCTTTGGGATAAAATGTAGTATCAGGATTCCCTGTTATATATTTAATGAATTTTTCCTCTTCTGGTATCTGCCATTTATATTGCGAAGCTTTCACATAATCCAAAGCGTAAAGGATAGCTGCGCTTTCAGTCAGCCCTATGTTTGTTTGAGGTTCAATATACTTCCTTATTTTCCCGTTTAATGATATTATTTTGTTTTTTATTACATGCGCAATATAATCACCGCCTAATACAGGATGGCCATTCAATGTTTGCCGGTAACGGTAATGCGTGTATCCATATTGATCATTTTCCGAACGGATCAGCTTTAATCCAAAACCGGGCGATAATTTAAAAT
This sequence comes from Bacteroidota bacterium, assembly GCA_013334735.1. Classification (GTDB taxonomy): domain Bacteria; phylum Bacteroidota; class Bacteroidia; order Bacteroidales; family CG2-30-32-10; genus JAAXXA01. Next base: position 4,485 of record JAAXXA010000278.1, on the reverse strand, counting down.
TATTATTAAGCCATGATTGAAGAGATTCAAGTTCGATTTCTTCGCCTTTGGTGAATTTTATGTAAGAGGGAAGATAATCATCATTGATTAATGCTACCGATTCAGCTGTTTTAATTACTGCTTTTGCTTTACTACCGGAAATAATCTGGGCTTGTAATAGATTACAAGAATATATTATTGCTAAAATGAAAAATATATAAACGTTTTTCATAAAAAATATATTTTAAAAAACATTTTACAATAATACAATTTAATTTTCTGTTTTAACGACAAAAAACTTGAAAAAATGTAGAAAAGGATTCTATCTATCATATTTTTACATATCGTCTATAATGATAATCGGTCTTGTTTACTGATTATATAGATTTGCTATTGTCAGTATTATATTTAAGAGGTTGCTTAAAATTTATTGAACCCAAAGGGTTCACAGATTTATAGAAAATTTGTTATTGTTAATTTGTTCGACCTCTTCGAGGTCGTAAACCTACGTTGTATTTTTATTTTACAAACCTCTGATGCCTCTTGCATCAACACATAACCACCGCTATTTTCAAAAATAAAAGTATTATAAGAAATAGATAATGCCCATTATAATTAGGAGATTGTATATAAATTTAAACAACCTCTAAATTGGGTATATATTTTTGTTTAAAAAAAAGTCCTCATATTGAGGACTTTTGAAGAGAATAATTTTATTTATTGAATTACTATTTTCTTACATAAAACATCTTTATCGGTTTTTACTTTAACGAAATAAATACCTGATGAAAGATGGCTAATATCGTTTATCAAATTTGTATTTTCAAATATTTTACGTCCTTCCAAAGTGTATAACTCAATAGAATTAACATATTGATTTTCTACTTTAACGTAAAGTGTATTATGATATGAGTAAACATTCAGGTTGTCCTGAGTTTTTTCATTAACAGATGCGGCAACATTTATAATTAAAAAACGATTTAATTCGTCTGTAGGGCTTGCTTCAAAAGCATAAATATCACCGTTATGGATGATTTCCTGTGTTACTTTATCTTTTAAATAAACATCATTACTTACAAGGGTATGTGTAAAAGTAAGTGTATGGGTTCCAATTACACCGGCATGGAAATAAACGTCTCTATTGTAAATATTATCTATACTTGCAAAATTTGAAACTGCCAGATTTTTTTCATCTTTCATAGTGTAAAGCATTGGAGCGGTAATTTCGCCCTGAAATTTATTTGCATCTAAATTATAATCAAAAGCGTCCGATGCATTGCTGTTCAATGCAATTATTGTTTCATCAGAATATGTATTTACACTATTTGAAATTTTAATATTTATTTGATCGTTCATTGATTTTCCACTTTTCTGAAAAGCTATCGTGTTATGAACTCTTACGCTATTATTCATTGTCAGAGAAGCACCGTCAGAAGCTGCCTGTACAAAAAATCCTTGCCCCATTGCTATATAGTTTGAACCGCCATTTGTTCCTGCAGAACCATTATAAGTAGCGTATTCACCGGCTGAAGGATTCCAGACATATATTGTTCCCGCAAGATTTGTTTTTGTCCAGCCACTCGCAGCATTCCAGTCTATTGCTGATGGGTAAGGATTACCAACAAGATTGTATCCATTTAGAGTATGAACAATTGCAAGTGGTCCCACGGTTCCGTTATTCAGAGTGCCCGAAAACACAGGTGTTGAGTTTGCATTTGACCATAATGAATAGCCTTGTCCTACGCTAAGAGGAGCAGATGTTTGTGTAATATAAGCTCCAAAAGCATCAGTTGATTCATCATAAGGACGGAGATACAATCCGTTAAATACAGAGGATAGAGCAGATGTAATTGGCGAAGAAACTAAATGCCATTTATTTGATGCTATATAACGCGTCACTTTAGTTGTTCCTGTTCCTGTAATGGTACCGTTAGTTAATAGAGAACCATCACCTAAAGCAGCTGATTTTATTGCTAAAGTTCCATTATTAATATAATTTCCGGCTATCGTTAATGCTTTTCCTGCATTAATGGTTAGAATAGCTCCCGCATTAATTTTTATATTATTACATTGTGCCGGCGCATTTGGATTTGAAGTTATATGTGGTGCATTTGAAACGCCCCAAGGTATATTCACATTATCTGCTTGAGTCGGAACGGTTGCAGGATTCCAGTTTGCAGCAATATTCCAATCAGTCGAGGTAGCGCCTGTCCATTCGCTGGAAGCACAAGCCCAGTTCAGTTCAAATCCTGATGCAACCACAGCGGCATCAGAAGTTTGTCGTATAGTAAGCGAATTACCGGAGGATATAATAATGCCTCCATTTGGCAGATTTGTTCCCGTGTATCGCCCAATTAAAGGAGATAAAGTAGTTGGGCCATCGTAAATATATAAGTAATCGTAATTCAGTTCAAAGTTAAAAGAAACAAAATTCAATGTTATGGTTGTGTCAACGGTAGGAGATATAGTTATAGTAGCGTCAGTACTATTTTGATAATCGCCGCATCCACCACTATCATATAATGTTCCTTTGCATGTTGTTTTTGTTGTACCACCGGTTTGAGGCATATTTACAGGGCAAGGATTGGATACGCTAATACTGATAAAGGCTATTTTGGTAACAGAATCACTACCACAACTACTACCGTTAACAACAAGTTTTACATCATAGTTTCCAAGCGAATTATATGTGTGAGAAGGATTAGATTCAGTACTTGTGTTTCCATCACCAAAATACCATTTGAATGTATTTGCATGTGAACTAATATTGTTAAACTGGACAGCAGCAGGGGCAGAACAATACATTTTCGAGCAAGTGGTAAAATCTGCGATTGTAGTTGTTACAGACCATGCATCTCCTATCCCCACAGCATACCATGCATTTGTTACAGCCTCTGCTTCTTCAGAGCATCCACCATAAAGATCCTGACATGCAAGAATTGAAAAGGTTCTGGCATCACCATAATCAGAGGATGTGTTAAGGTAATAGGTGATGGTGCGGTATGCGATGGCGCTTGCTTTATCAATACCGATACCTGTAACATTATAAATGTGTGCAAGATCATTTGTACCTGATCCGCCTTGTGAAGTGAGGTAAAACCAGTAATTTAAAACACCACTGTTTGTATGAACGCCACCATAATCGCCAGTACCGGAATACCAATAATTGCCATGATATGTATCAGGTTGACCTTTTAAGTTAGGATTTTCAAGTGAACGGGAAGCCGTGCCTACATTTTCGCCCATAGTCCAATTAGCTGAAGTTGGTTTTGCATAAAACTCAATTGCGCACCCAAAAATATCACTGAATCCTTCGTTAAGCGCACCGGATTCATCCTGATATAAGAGATCTGCAGTGTATGAATCAAGACCGTGTGTAATCTCATGTCCACAAATATCCAATGCTGTAAACGGTGAATAGCTAGTACCATTACCATCACCATAAGTCATTCTTTGCCCATCCCAAAATGCATTGTTAAATTTTACACCGTAATGTACATAACTGATAAGCTTGAAACCAATGTCATCAATACTGTTCCTGCCAAATTTTGTATAGTAATAATCATACGTTTTTTCAGCGCCCCAATGAGCATCTGTTGCCACTTCATCTTTCTCAATATTTATATTGTTCCAGTAATTATCAGCATCTGTAAAATCAACAGCCGATCCGTAAACTGTTCCTTTATTCATATCATAAGTTTCTATACCATTGCCTCTTCCTGTTTCTCTTAGCCTGTATGAACCTACGTAACTATCAGCAGTAATGGTTTGATTGCCGCTGTATTTGGTTACGGCAGTTCCTGTTACATCAGAATTATGAATTTCATCGATAGTAGTAATGATATTTCCTGTTATTGCATCAACAAAAACGTATTTCCTGCTAAGTGGTTCACTGGCATAAATGTCAAAGCGATATGCAAGACGGTAACTTTTTGAAGAAAAATCACCTTTTTCAGGAACGATAGTGAGTTCACCTTTGGGATAAAATGTAGTATCAGGATTCCCTGTTATATATTTAATGAATTTTTCCTCTTCAGGTATCTGCCATTTATATTGCGAAGCTTTCACAAAATCCAAAGCGTAAAGTATAGCTGCATTTTCAGACAGTCCTATGTTGGTTTGAGATTCAATATACTTCTTTATTTTTCCGTTCAATGATATTATTTTGTTGTTTATTGTATGCGCAATGTAATCGCCTCCTAATACAGGGTAGCCATTTATTGTTTGCCGGTAACGGTAATGCGTATATCCATATTGATCTTTTTCTGAACGGATCAGCTTTAATCCAAAACCGGGCGACAATTTGAAATTACTACTTAGCCATGATTGCAGAGAGTCAAGGTTGATTTCTTCGCCTTTGGCGAATTTGATGTAAGCGGGTAAGTAATCATCATTGATTGATGCTACCGATTCGGCGGTTTTAATTACTGCTTTTGCTTTACTACCGGAAACAATCTGGGCTTGTAATAGATTGAAAGAATATGTTATTGCTAAAATGAAAAATAT
>JAAXXA010000893.1 GCA_013334735.1 Bacteroidota bacterium | reverse complement strand
AGTAGATGTGTTTCCAAATTGGCTGGATGATGTGCTTGGACCGCTTTCCACTGTCCATGATCCGGATCCAACTGTTGGACTATTTCCTGAAAGGGTTGCGCTGCTCGTAGTGCATATAGATTGAGTGGAACCATTAGTAGCAGTGGTAGGAGTTGCTTTTAAAGTTTGTTCGCCACCTAAAGAAGCGCTTCCGGCTTTGTTGCTGGTAGATGTTAGGTTTGTAGTAGTAATCGAATTTACAGCAATAGTATGACCGTCAGTAACAGGGGAGGCAATATCTGCAGTTATCCAAAAATAATAAGTAGTATTGTTTGCTAGAGTAGGGCTTGTAAAAGCTGCGAAACTACGAGCTCCCGCGTTTCCGGAAGAGGTTAAATCAGTTCCCAATTGAGAAGCTCCCGAAATGTCGTTTGTTGTTGCCCTATACCATAATTGGTATTTAGAGATGTCTGCCTGAGTGTATGAACCGGTAGTTGTAAAATCAACATCTGTAAGATTTCCATCACTATTAGTAATAGTTAAACTAAAACTTTGTATTGCAACTTTTGTTGTTCCTGCACACTTATTTGCTGCTACTGGCGCATTTGAAGCTAAAGTAATGGTAGGGGTTGTAAAAGTTATCTCTAATTTAGGGTCGTTTGCAGTTCCCGTCTGGTCTGCAAAATAAGGACTTACCCCAGAACCATCTGCAGTTATAGGATGATTGTCAAAATCGTGTCCTTCTCTCATTCCGGTTTTTATAATTCTATCTGTACCGTCTGGTGTAAATTGCGATTTTCCTGTTGAATTGTATGTAAAATCAAGATACTGACCGGTAGTAATATTTGTAATATCCTGATCACTTGACCACTTTGTCGAGCCAAAACAACCCCAGTCACTGGAGGGAGTTAACGCTGTATTACTGGCTGGTGTGGTGGAAACTACTGTAAGATATGCCGAAGCATCGTTATCATTATCACTTTTGGAATTAGTCCAAATACTTTGTGTTACACTATTTATTATTGCGCCGGAAGGAATATTATACCTGAAGAGAAAAATATTTCTCTCTATTGCATATCCCATACCCGAAATATATCTTGAACCAAGTCCAAATGCACCAGAAGTTGTAGCATTATCTTGATCATAGACGACAGGAGTATGGGCGCCATCTCTAATAGTTGACCAAGCATCCCAACCATTATATAATGAACCATCAAATGTATATGTTTCGGGGTGAGCATCAGGATAAAAAGTAGAAGTAGCATCAGTAAATACAGGTAGTGTAGCGGTTTTAAAGTAATCAGCTTCTATGTGTTTTGTAAGAATATATTCATTAGGGTCGGTTGTTATAGTATTATTTGATGCTAATATCATTTTTTCAAAATCAAAACGAATAGGGTTCTTTCCTGTCCAACCGTCTTTGGAATCCCAAATGTAAAAATCTGCCCAGCCGCTGCCTCTTTTGCTGTTGACATCTTTTAGTTTTACAGTTACGGTTTTACCGTTGTTTACTGTTGCTACTTCATCAGAGTAAATCACCCTAAATTGAAAATCGGTATTCTCAATTAATTTTTGGTTAAAACGGATAAACTTTCTCAGACGTGGCACA
>JAAXXA010000892.1 GCA_013334735.1 Bacteroidota bacterium | reverse complement strand
AAAAAACATCGAAAAGGTTGCGTTGTTATTAAAAAAATATTTTTTTAATAACAACGCAACCTTTTCGATGTTTTTTACATCATAATCTTTATGTAATAAAGATATAAATTTTTTCGGCAATTGGCAAATAATAATTTAGAAGAAATAATTAAAGGTTGTGTTTTTCAAAAAAGAGAATCACAGGCTGAATTATATAAACTTTTTTCCCGGAAGTTGTTTGCTGTTAGTTATAGTTATTCTAGAGATTATAGCGAAGCGGAAGATACTTTACACGATGGATTTATGAAAATTTTTTCGAATATATCGCAGTATAGTTTTAAAGGATCTTTTGAAGGATGGATGAGGAGGATTATTGTTAATACGGCTTTAGAAAAATACAGAATGCAAAAACACCTATACGTTGATGATGATTTTGAATATAATCAAGATATCGGTTATGAAGAAATTATTAGTAATATCAACGCCGATGATTTGTTGGAAATTATTAAAGAGTTACCTCCAAAATATAAAATGGTATTTAATCTTTTCGCTATAGAAGGTTATTCGCATAAAGAGATTAGCGAAATGCTTAAAATATCTGAGGGTACATCAAAATCGAATCTGGCAAGAGCAAGATATATTCTTATTGATAAAGTTAGAAAACAGTTTCCTATTAATACAATAGGAAGACTAAATTAGATTTTTAGAACATGCAAAAAGAAACTAAAAATATTGACAAATTATTTCATGATACTTTCAAGGATTTTGAGAAAGAGCCTCCTTTATATACTTGGGATAAGTTAAATGTTGATCTTGATAAAAAAGTAATGAAGAAAAGAATAATTTATTTTTATAGAATAGCAGCTTCGGTAGCTATTATTTTATCTTTTTTAAGTGGATATTATATTTCCAGTTATTATAAAAATAACACATCTAATTTTACTGCTCATAAAATATTTCAAAATAATAATAGAAATACTATTAAAAATAATAACCCTGTTTTTATTAAACGGGACACTTATGATTCATCTGTATATCCACCACAAGCAGAAATTGAGAAAAGTACTCCTGAATCCTATCAAATTAAAAGTGTTCCCGATAAATATAATAGAAAATCTTCAATAAGGGAAAACGATAGTTCGAAAAATATTAATAAATCTAATATCGGACTGGATACAAATGTGAAATATAATGATTCAAATGAAATTACTTCAGTGAAAAATATTGATACGTTAATTAAAAAAAATAATATACTCCCTGAAAATATTTCAATATTGCAGAAGGATAAAGAAGATGATAAATCCAATAAAGATTCTATTTCTCAAAAGTTTCCTGAAAATATGATTTTGCAAAAAGAAAATAATCATCCTATAGTTTTAAATAATATGAAATCAGGAAAATGGTCTGTTGAGGCGCAGGTTTCTCCTTCATATTCTTATAATAATAGTAGCTATAGAGAAAGTAGCATTGATAATTATAAGGATAAGGCGATTATAACATATTCAGGAGGGGTGAAAATTGATTTTAATGGTAATGGAAAATACAGTTTTGACGCAGGTATTTTATATTCAAACTTAGGGATAAAAAATGTTTATTCTGCGATTTCTGTAAG
>JAAXXA010000891.1 GCA_013334735.1 Bacteroidota bacterium | reverse complement strand
TTCTCCTGAATTATTCATTATTCATAATTATCTTGTTTAAATCAGAAACTAATAATTTTTCAATTTTAATTCTATTATTACCAATTGTAGGTTTAATATTAAATTTGAAATTAACAATAGCATTTGTAATGGAAGAGGGATTGCTTTCTACTTGCAAAATATCTTCAAATAAACCTAATTCATTTAACGCATTAGATTTTTGGGTAATAACGGGCTTTCCCAAGCAAATATAATCGAATATTTTAAATGATATTACAGATTTTGCTTTCTCGCTATCTCCAAAAATACCAAGCAATAAATCACATTTTGAAAGAAGTTTCATTGATTCCTCATAAGGTAATTTACCATAAAAGGTAACATTCCTAACACCTAGTTTTTTTGCAAAAATTATAAGATTATCAATTTCATTTTTAGGTCCATTTCCGATTAGGTGAAATAAATATTTTTTTTCATCAAGCAATTTTGCAGTTTGTATAATTTTTTCTACTCCGTGTAATGGAATGATAGAACCCACCCACCCGATATTTGTTTTACTATCGTCTTTAAGATCATTAGTGGGAAAATCAATTTTGGTATTAAGTAATGAAGAAGACACAATAATTCTTGAAAATTTATTTATGTCAATATTAAACAATTTTGAATATCTATTTGCATTTGCATAAGTATCAATAATAACATTGTTATATTTACGTAACATACATTTTTCAACTTGATAGATTACGAATTTAAATATAAAATTCCTTTTGAAATATTTTCTGTCAAGCACCAATGTATCATATATTGAAATAAAAAAATCAATAAAAACCTTATTTAATATTTTTTTTCTTCTAAAAAAAGATTTAAGATAAAATGCTTCAATATAAGCTGGATAACCGACAATTATTTTATCATAATTATTATTATTTAAGGTTTTTTTTATTTGATTCAGATATTTTAAATATTCAGGAATTGACTTAATCAATAAAAATGGATTTTTTAATATAGCTGTTTTTTTTCGATAATCCCCCCATGTTTTATTTGATAAAGTTATAACATTTATACCTTCATTTTCAAGAATAGCTCGAATATTTATCAATCGAGCAAAATCTTGTTGCGTTTGTTCAGGGTAATTCAATATTAAAATTTTTTTAAAATTCACGTTAGCTGTTTTATGATTTTATTGCTAGAAAATAATCAAACTAAAATAAAGAAAAAACTTATAGCCTATATAAACTAATATTCTTAATTAAAAATTTTGCATTCTTTAAAAGAGTCGTATAGTTTATTTTTTAACAAGCTCTAAATATGTGTTTTTTTATTATGTTTTTCTAATAATTGTTTTCCTGAAATAAAACGATCTTTATAATTATCAATAAATTTTAATAAAGAAAATTTATAATTATCTCCTAATTTTCTTAAAAGTATTTTTGTTCTAAAGTTTATTCTTTTTTTTATATCTGGTATTTTACCAATTTCATAAGGATGAAAATAATAAGAAGTATCGCCGGTTTTTAAAGCATGATCAATGGATTTGTACATGTACCAATCTGATGTAATTCTATGCATGATTCCTGATCCGGACGGTAGTTTTAATAAAGGAAATACTGGCCAT
>JAAXXA010000890.1 GCA_013334735.1 Bacteroidota bacterium | reverse complement strand
GAATTTTACCGCAAATATACTTCGACTGAATGAATTTGCAAAATAGAGGTGTTCCCGAATAATATCCATTACGGATAATTTTTTAACTTTGCGATTAACAAAGTCAATATATATTTCAAAAACATGACACCTTCTTTTAGTTTGCTTATAAAAAAAATTAAAAAGTTTTTTTGCAGCGGATATTTTATAATTACTCTTCTGAGTATTCCCCTTTTATTTATAAATATAAAGAACAGCCATGACTGGGGAGATGATTTTGCTTCGTACATTCATCAGGCAAAGAATATTTGCGAAGGCATTCCGCAATCGTCAACGTATTATGTTTTAAATAAGGATAATCTTATGCTGGGACCTCCGGCTTATCCCGTGGGATTTCCGTTGATGCTATCGCCTGTATATTATTTTTACGGCAATAATATTAAAGCATTCTCTTTATTTATAAGCGCGCTGTTAATAATGACAGCTTTGCTTATGTACAAATTTTTTAAATATCATTTCCGCCCGCTTACTTCAGTATTTCTTGTTTTAATAATTATTTATAATCCGTGGGTATTAAATTTTAAAATGGAAATTATGTCGGAAATACCATTTACTTTTTTTCTGCTTATTATTTTGATATTTTATCATTTTAACAAAAAAGAAAAAAGTTATTTGTTTTATTTGATCATCGGACTACTTGGCGGATTACTAATATCTATACGCTCTGTAGGAATAGTATTTTTATTTGCTGTAATTACCGAACTTGCTTTTTCTTTTTATCATTACTTCCGAAAAAAAATATCGTTAGTGTTATTAAAAAAAACAATTATTCAAAAATTGATTATAATTTTTCCAGCGATATTTCTTTACTTTTTATTAAATGTTGTGATATTTAAAATTCCTTCATCTGGTTTTTTGCATTATATTTCCATTTTAGATTTTGATGCAATTTCACAACTTATCCGCGATAATCTTGCATACAATTTTCAGGTTTTCAGAAATTTTTTTGATACTGAAAATAAAGAATGGCAATTTCTACCGCTTTATACACAATCGGCAATGTTAACTTTTGCCGTGATTGGCTTTATTAAAAAGATATTTAACAAATTTGATTTTGTTGACTTGATAGTTTTACTGTATTGTATTACAATAATCATATATCCATATCATGCGCGCGCAGGGTTCCGTTTTTTAATACCTATAGCTCCGATACTGCTTTATTATGCTGTGATTGCTGTAAAAGATGTTAATATTTCTTTTACTCTCTTTAAAAGAAAATATGTGATTATTGCTGTTGGGCTGCTGATTCTGGCGCAATATAAAGTGAGTGTTGAAAAAATTTTCAGAGAACAAAAACTTGTTAACTGGGGTCCTCAGGATGATAGCGCTGTTGAAGCTTTTAATTACATTAAAACAAACATTCCCGAAAATGCTTTGATAGAATTTGAGAAGCCGCGAGCTCTTGGGCTTTACACGGGAAGGAATGGTTTTCATATCAGGATCAATCAACCGATCAATGTTATCCGAAAAAATTTCGATAATGCAGGTGTTTCATATATACTGCATTGCTACGAACCGATTGATTTCTTTCAGACTATCATCCTGAAAGAAA
>JAAXXA010000889.1 GCA_013334735.1 Bacteroidota bacterium | reverse complement strand
TCACCATAGCCAAATGTTCCTGATGCAGTTATCACAGGATTTTTAAATAAAAGGTCTTTTATAGATACTTTCAGATCTGCCATTTTAATGATTTAATGTTAAACACAGGTCCATCGGTGCAAACGCATTTACGTCCGTCCACAGTTTCTGTTACACAACATAAACAAGCTCCTATACCGCAAGCCATATTTTTTTCGAGAGAAACTTCGCAATCAACGTCACTCATTTTTGCCATTGATGCAATAGCTTTAATCATTTGTTCGGATCCACTGCAATATATTTTTGAATATCCCGATAAAATATTTTTAAGAATGGAATGATCACGTACAAGTCCCTTTTCTCCAAAGGATCCATCTTCTGTAGTAAAATATACATTACAGAATTTTCCAAATTCTTCAGCAAGAAAAATATCGTTTCTGCTTTTAGCGCCGATCAATATATCTGATGCAATCTTTTTTTCATGTAAACATTTTGCAAGATAGTAAAGCGGCGCAATACCGCATTCATCGCCAATAAGTAAGGCTTTGCTATTAATGTTAAGCCCAAAGGAGTTTCCCAGAGGAAAAAGGATATTAATAAAATCTCCTTTTTTTAACATTCTCAACCTTGACGTACCTTCACCAACACATTTTATAAATAAACTAATTGCATTTTTTTGAAAATTTACATCATGAATTGAAAACGGACGACGTAAAAATGTTATTTCGTCGGGTATGAGTACTTGCGCAAATTGCCCGGGAAATATTTTGGGAAGCTCCGAAGGAGAATTAAGTTTTAGAATAAAATGAGCATTGTTAATACTTAAATTTTCTGATACTTCAAAATCCTGAATTATTTTATTCATGGCGAATTCGCGTTCCATTTATTTCCTATTAAAAAAAAAGCCCCAAATATTGGGGCGAAATTTTCAATTTATTTTTCTTCCGTTACTTCTGTTTTTTCGATTGTTTCTTCATTAGGTTTTTCTTCTTCTTTTTCTTCAGGCTTCAGAAGACCTTGCACCTGCAAAAAATTATACCAGCTAATTACTTTACGCATATCCGACACATATACTTTTTCTTTATTATAATCCGGAATTATTTCTTCAAAATATTTTTTAAGTTTTTTCTCATCTGATTTGGGATCAATACATGCACCGGCAGATTCTTTTTTGTAAATTATATCCATTACATCCTTTAGGAGTATATTTTCCTCATTATTAGTATATATACAAATGTCGGACAAAGAGCTTGCTTTATCAGAAACATAAACCGGAAATCTTTTTTTGTCAACTAAAGATTCCACAATAATACCATTTTTTGTCTGGGCAATTGACCTGTATAACCCGCTTTTCCCCGAAAGAGATAATATGTCGCTTAAATCCATTGTATTTTTAGTTTTTGCAAATGTATAAATTTTCTATTCTTACAGTAAAAAAAAAATCAAAATTATTCAACAATGTATTAACAACTTTAATTTTTTTAAATTGAATAAAATAATAAATTCCTATAAATGTCAGCACTTGTATTAAGACGAAAAGCCGAAAGAAGTAAGTGTGTGAATACATTTAATAATATAACACATAAATAAAATTGTCTTATTTCTCAAATACT
>JAAXXA010000888.1:1169-1592 GCA_013334735.1 Bacteroidota bacterium | reverse complement strand
TCATAAACATATAGTGTGCTTAGTCGAACTATCTGCGTTCCTTGTTCTTAAATCAAAAATATTTTACATTACAGACAAATACTAGGTAAAGCGATAGCCAACACCACTTTCGGTGATGATATGTTTAGGTTGGTTTGGATTATCTTCAATTTTTTTTCGGAGAGTGCCTACAAACACTCTTAAATATTGAGTTTCGCATTGAAAGCCTACTCCCCATATTTCTTTTAAAATGAACTGATGCGTTAAAACTCTGCCCTCGTTTTTTGTAAACAATGTCATTAAATTATATTCGGTTGAAGTGAGTTTAATAACTTCATCATTTCGTTTAAATGTTCTTGCAACCAGATCAATTTGCAGATTACCGCATGTGATAACGCTGTTTTTTTCGTCTGCTGAATTTCTGCGAATGGATGAACGGATGCG
>JAAXXA010000888.1:0-1159 GCA_013334735.1 Bacteroidota bacterium | reverse complement strand
CTAATAGTTCGCCTGTACGAAAAGGTTTTGTAAGATAATCTGTTGCGCCGTTATCTAAGGCAGTAATAATATCGGTTTCACTATTTTGCACCGAAAGAATGATTATGGCCTTGTTATACCAGGTACGCAACTCTTTTAAAATTTCGTGTCCGCTTTTATCGGGCAAACCAATATCAAGTAAGATCAATTCGGGCGGATGGTTGGCAGCCATTATAATTCCTTCTTTTCCTGTAGAAGCCTGCCATACTTTGTAATCGTTGCTTTCCAAAGCAATTTCAAGCAGTTTACGAATTTGTGGTTCGTCATCAATAATTAATATTTCTGTTTTAATCATGTTTCAAATTATTCATGAATGATGTTTCAGAAGGAATTATAATTGTGAATTTTGCTCCGCCTGTTTTTATATTTTCCAAAATAATTTTTCCTTTGTGAGTTTCAATAAAACCTTTTGCTATAGAGAGCCCCAGCCCAGTCCCACCTGTTTTGGTATGTGGCAAACGATAGAATTTGTCAAACACAAATTGAATTTGGTTTTCCGGAAAACCATACCCATTGTCAGCTATAGTGATTACACAATTTTCAGATTCATACGAAGCGTTAATTTTAATAATTGAATTTTCTGGAGTATATAGAATAGCGTTATAAATTATATTATGTAATACCTGCTTTATAAGCCCTGAATCTAATTTGAATAAAGGCAGGTTCTCATTTGCTTCAAAAATAATTTTGTGTTTCTCATTCGCAAAAGAAAGTTTTTGCAATACCGAAAATATTAGCTCGTTTGTGTCGCACCAGTCCAGATTAAGCTTTAACATACCTGTTTCAAGACGGCTCATGTTAAGAAGATTTTCCACCTGTCTGTTTAAGCGAATACTTGCTGTGTCAATTTGTGTAAGTAATTCTATTTGGTTATTTAGTGAAAGCTTTTTCTTATTTTCTTTTAAGGTGTCCACTGCACCGATTATTGTAGAAATAGGCGTGCGCAATTCGTGTGAAAGCGAATTTAATAAAGTATTATAAAGCTTTATCGTGTTTTCTTTTTCTTCTTTGTCTCTTGCCTTTTTTTCCGCCTCACGAATTTTAAAAGTTAAAACTGCATTTACTAAAGCAATTATAAAATACATTAAAAACATTAATGCATCTTCTGTATCTGCAATAT
>JAAXXA010000887.1 GCA_013334735.1 Bacteroidota bacterium | reverse complement strand
ATCAAATGTAGATACTTTTGAACGAAATCCTACAATACCAAATCCTGCCATGGCGTAAACATTCACATGTTTGTCGTGTATGGGGTAAAAAGAAATAAGATCATTCAAATTTATTATCCCTGAAGCAGAATATTCAATGATGTTTGAATTAAAATGCAAATTCATGTATGGTGTAGAGCCAGAAAGCCCTCCCATAAGAAAATCAGCTTTAACGCCAAAAATATTGTTGAAATTCTTCGTAAATTCAAAACCAAAACCTGTGTTTGTTTTTTTGTATTTATTATCGGGGCTGTATTTTAACTGCCTCACATCGCCGTAAAAAGTTAAAATGCCGGCTTTTATTCCCGCCGAAAATGTATTGTAATCGCCTGGTTTAACGATTTGAGGAAAAGCATTATCATTAAAAAAAAATAATACTACAGTACATATTAATATAACTTTTGAATAAAATTTCATAGTGAATTTCTGAAAAAATGCTTCGCTAAGTTAACGATTAACTAATAAATTACGATTGTTCAATTAGCCGCGATTAACGAGTATCGTAATTTATAATTCGTAATTCGTAATTTATAATTCGTAATTCGTAATTCGTAATTTTTAATTGTATTTTACAACGTAATAGTTACTATACCTCTGTATTCATATTGTTTCCCAAGTAGATCTTTAACATTTACAACCCAAATATAAACCCCTTGATTATATATTTCAGATTTTCCTTTTATCCTACCGTCCCACGGTTTTGAAACATCGGTTGTTGAATAAATGTCTTTCCCCCATCTGTCAAATATTTCCATGCTGAAAGAACTGTTGTCCCAACATACGCCATTAGGCATAAAATAATCATTTATTTGATCTCCATCCGGAGTAAATGTATTTGGGGCATAAAAAGTAAATGTAGGAATAATTTCATGTGAAATAGAATCTATGCAGCCTTCAGTAGAAGCAGCTTTTAATGTTACTGTAAAAATTTGTGATGAAGAAAATATATGAGTTGGATTTTGTTCTGACGATATATTGTCTATTCCTGATTGTGGATCTCCAAAATCCCAGCTCCATGCAGATAATAAAGAAGGACTTTCATCATTAAAAGCTACTATCAAGGGTTGGCAACCGTCGGAAACATCCATTGAAAACTGAACTCCCGGTGGAAGGTTCACCGTAACTTGAACACTGTCTGTGGCAAAACAATTAGTTATTGCATCAGATACTGTTACTATATATGTGCTGGTAATGACAGGACTTACAATAGTGGATTGAGTGTTTGAGTTGTTACTCCAATTATAAGCATCTCCTCCGCTTGCTGATAATATTGCGCTTTTCCCAATGCAAATGGACTGATCGGAGCCGGCTTCAACAGGAATTACAACAAAATTAGCTACAGCATCTAAAGTGGCGGAACAACCGGATGCTCCCGAAACTGTAACAGTGTATATGGTTGTATCTGTCGGATTAACGGTTATTGTTTCTGTTGTTTCACCGGTATTCCATTTATATGATGAGCCTCCTGAAGCTGTAAATGTAGCGCTTCCTCCCTGACAAGCGGTTGCTGATAAAGGTGTTACTGCTGCTGCAAATGTATGGTCAACATTTAC
>JAAXXA010000277.1 GCA_013334735.1 Bacteroidota bacterium | reverse complement strand
GCAATATTTATTCTTTGTGATTCGCCTCCTGATAAAGTAGATGATAATCTGTTTAATGTTAGATAACCAAGACCTACATCAAGTATAAATTGTAGCCGGGAAGTTATTTCTGTCAACAATCGTGTGCTAACTTTTTTTTCATATTCATTAAGTTCAATTTGTGTAAAAAAATCAAAGAGATTAATAAGTGGCATAAGCACTAGTTCAGAAACTGATTTTCCCCCAACCTTTACATAATTAGCGTCTTTTCTTAAACGGGTACCCATGCATTCAGGACATACAGTTTTTCCCCTATATCTTGAAAGCATTACTCTGTATTGTATTTTGTATGTTTGTTCCTCAATATATTTGAAAAAATCATTTAATCCGTCAAAATATTTATTTCCAATCCACAACGTGTTTTTTTCTTCATAAGTTAAATCACAAAATGAGCGGTGTATGGGAAAGTCAAATTTAAAAGCGTTCATTACAAGTTTTTCCTTCCATTCGCTCATTTTTTCTCCTCTCCAGCAAACAATTGCATCATCGAAAACTGAAAGACTTTTATTTGGGATTACAAGATCTTCATCAATACCAATAACACTTCCAAAGCCTTCGCATTTTTTGCACGCGCCAAAAGGGTTATTAAAGCTAAATAAATTAGTTGTCGCCTCTTCAAAAGTAATCCCATCGCATTCAAATTGTTTTGAAAAATCTTTTGTTACAATTTTCCCGCTTTTATCTGTCAATTCTATTATACATTTACCATCACCCTCAAAAAAGGCGGTTTCAACAGAATCAGCTATTCTTGAAATAAGATCTGTGTCTTCTTTTTTAACTGAAAATCTATCTATTACAACATATATGTTGTTTTTAAAGCTTTTAATTTTATTTGAGGTTAAAAGCTCGTCAATTCTCAATATTTCCCCATTTTGCAATACTCTTGAAAGACCTTTTTGTAAAAGATTTTCTAATTGGGATTTTATGGATTTCCCTTTTACTTCTTTGATAGAAGAGTACAACAAAACAACAGTGTTTTCAGTAAAGGATTGTATGTAATTTACTACATCTGAAACGGAATCTTTTCTTACAATATTTCCTGAAATAGGTGAGTATGTTTTCCCAATTCTTGCATACAAAAGTTTTATATATTCATATATTTCTGTTGAAGTACCTAATGTTGAACGTGGATTTTGAGTGAAAATTTTCTGTTCAACAGCTATTGCAGGCGAAATTCCTTTAATATAATCGACTTCAGGTTTGTTCATTCTCCCCAAAAACTGTCGTGCATAAGAACTCAGGCTCTCAACATATCGTCTTTGTCCCTCTGCATAAAGAGTGTCGAAAGCAAGAGAAGATTTTCCTGACCCCGACAAACCTGTTATTACAACTAGTTTGTTTCGTGGTATTGCAATATTTATATTTTTTAAATTATGAACTCTCGCTCCCTTAACAATAATAAACTTTTTTGGATCCAAGGATAAAATATCTTGCTTAGGCATAATAGGTATATGTAGCAGTTTTAACAATTTTTTCAAAATTATAAAATAAAACTTGACAAATGGATTATAATTTTCATATATTTGCAGTGTAATTAAAAATAATCTAACAGATATCCTATCGCAAAACTTCTATCCTTTCTTAAAAGTTATTAATTTTATTTATTTCCATAATTTATTTTTTTAATAATAATTTATACTTCGACAGTTTAAATTTATAATTATTTGTAAATTTAAATGTTCAGTATAACTCAATTTAAGTAGGATTGCGAAAGCAAAAATCTTAAAATTCAGATAAATAATAGGAGGACTCTTATTGATATATATATACCTTTTTTAAACTTTAAAAAAAGGAGGTAAAAATGAACCATCTGCAAACTGCCGATCAGGAACTAATAAATTTGTATATAGCCGGCGATGATTCCTGCCTTGAGTCATTAGTAAAGCGATACAAAAAAAAGGTGTTTACGTATATATATTTGAACGTCAAAGATAGACATTTGGCTGAAGATATTTTTCAGGACACTTTTATAAAAGTAATTAAAACTCTAAGATCCGGCTGTTATAAAGATGAAGGTAAGTTCCTTCCGTGGGTAATGAGAATAGCTCATAATTTAATTATTGACTATTTCAGGAAGTCGAAAAGAATTCCTGTTGTTGAAAACAATGATGATTACGATATTTTTAATACTATTAAAATATATGACGATTGTATTGAGGATAAGATAATTACGGCGCAAATTCATACAGATGTTAAAAAACTTTTAGATCTTTTACCTGACGATCAGCGCGAAGTAATTTTTATGCGTCATTTTGCAGATATGAGTTTTAAAGAAATAGCCGATCAAACCAATGTAAGCATTAATACAGCATTAGGCAGAATGCGATATGCGTTGATAAATCTCAGAAAACTTGTGAAAGAAAAAGATATCATTCTTACTTTATAATTTTTTTTCAAACACATACTTTTTAAAAGTTTTTTTCGTTATTGCTATAAAACATGGTCAAATCCATTTTGTAGCCTATGAAAAAAACTTTTACTTTTAACGACCTTATTCTTCTTGCATACAACGAAACCGATGAAAAGTCAACGGAGCAACTTCTTGATGCATTAATAGAAAATGAAGAATTGCTTGAAATGTATTTATCTGTTACAGATATGCAAAGCAAGCTGGATGAAATTACTGAAGAACCTTCTGAAAGTATTTGCAACAACATTATAAATTATTCAAAAGCGCTTGATGTGTTTATTCTCAATCCTGATGTAAATATTGCTTTTGTTGTTAATAATTAATAGGATGTTGAAAAAAGAAGAGTTATTCAAAAAATTTATTGAATATTTCAGTATTAATCTGCCAAAAGCTGAAACAGAATTACATTATGATAGCCCTTTTCATTTGCTTATTTCTGTTATACTTTCGGCTCAGTGTACCGATAAAAGAGTTAATATTATAACACCTCCTCTTTTTAAAAAATTCCCAACACCTGAATCATTAGCAAAATCTAGTTACTCAGAAGTGTATGAGTTTATAAAGTCATGTTCTTACCCTAACAACAAAGCAAAACATTTGGTTGAAATGTCTAAAATGTTGGTTGCTGAGTTTAATAGTATAGTGCCATCTGATGTAGATGATCTGCAAAAAATTCCCGGTGTGGGAAGGAAAACAGCCAATGTAATTGCTTCGGTAGTTTTTAAAAAACCTGTAATGGCTGTGGATACTCATGTTTTTAGGGTTTCTGCAAGAATTGGGCTCACAACTAATGCTAAAACACCTTTGGATGCTGAAAAACAACTTGTAAAGTATATTCCTGAAAAATATATAAGTAATGCACACCATTGGCTTATTTTGCATGGACGCTATGTTTGCGTTGCAAGGAAACCTAAGTGCGAAATTTGTGGAATTACTTATATTTGCAAATATTATAAATACCAAGTTATTAAAATCAAAGATCAATAAATAATTTAAAAATATTTAAGAATGGCAACATTAAAACAAGGTGATAAAGCCCCCGATTTTAAAGGAAAAGATCAAAATGGCAATACAATAACCCTTAAAGATTTTATAGGAAAAAAACTTATTATTTATTTTTATCCAAAGGACGATACTCCCGGTTGTACTGCAGAAGCTTGTAATTTAAGAGATAACTATGCCGGTCTTTTAAAGCAAGGTTTCCAGATTATTGGAGTGAGTGCAGATAATGAAAAATCACATCAAAAATTTATTGATAAATTTAAACTTCCTTTTCCTTTAATTGCAGATACTGATAAAAGCATTATAAAGTCTTTTGGTGTGTGGGGAAATAAAAAATTTATGGGACGTGAGTTTGATGGAATCCTGAGAACAACATTTATTATCAATGAAACCGGTATTATTGAAAAAATAATTACCAAAGTTGATACAAAAAATCATGCGAATCAGATTACCGATTGAAATTAATGTTATTTTTGAAAAACGAAAAAATACTATACTTAAAACAATATAAAACAATTAATATGAGCAAAGAAAAAGAAAGCAAAGAAAATAAGGAAAACGTTGAAAAGCTTAAAGCATTACAGCTTACAATGGACAAATTAGAAAAAACTTATGGAAAAGGTACTATAATGAAATTAGGTGATAATGCTATTGATAATGTTGAGTCTATTTCTACAGGCTCTATCGGGCTTGATATAGCTTTGGGTATTGGGGGAATTCCAAAGGGAAGAGTGATTGAAATATATGGTCCCGAATCTTCAGGTAAAACAACTCTGGCAATACACGCTATTGCAGAATCACAGAAAAAGGGAGGCATTGCCGCATTTATTGATGCAGAACATGCATTTGACAGGTTTTATGCTCAAAAGCTTGGTGTTGATATAGCAAATCTTTTAATATCACAGCCTGATAATGGTGAACAGGCTTTAGAAATTGCAGATAATCTTATTCGTTCAGGCGCAATAGATATTCTTGTAATTGATTCGGTTGCAGCACTTACACCTAAAAGTGAAATAGAAGGTGAAATGGGTGATTCTAAAATGGGATTACATGCAAGACTTATGTCGCAGGCACTAAGAAAATTAACAGCAAATATCAGCAAAAGTGGCTGCTGTTGTATTTTTATTAACCAGTTACGCGAAAAAATTGGTGTAATGTTCGGTAACCCTGAAACAACTACAGGTGGAAATGCCTTGAAATTTTATGCTTCTGTAAGACTTGATATTCGTAAAATAAGTCAGATAAAAGAAGGAGATGTTGCTGTTGGCAACAGGGTAAGGGTAAAAGTTGTGAAAAATAAAGTAGCTCCTCCGTTCAGGATGGCAGAATTTGATATTGTTTTTGGCGAAGGCATTTCTAAAATAGGTGAAATAATTGACATAGGAGTTGAAAAAAATATTACTAAACCACGAACCACTTTTTTTAAT
>JAAXXA010000886.1 GCA_013334735.1 Bacteroidota bacterium | reverse complement strand
TTAAGTTTTACATTTTGTATTAATTTATTTGCATCAGGCATAGCCGGTAACATTTTCAATATTGTTTCCAATAATTCGGTTGCAATTATAAGTATTGCTAACTCACCTTCATCAGCATTAATAGCACCTTTAGCAATAGCAGGGAGTGGGGCAACAGAAACACAAATAACAGCAAATTGGAATGCATCTGACGGAGCAACACATTACCATCTTGATGTATCTACAAGCATCGGTTTTGCAAATTTTGTCTCAGGATTTAACAATTATGATGTAGATAATGTTACAAGTTACAATGTTACAGGACTAACATGCGGAATAAACTATTACTATCGTATTAGGGCAGAGAATACATGCAACACAAGCCCTAACTCTATCATTATTTCTTATACCACTCCTATATGTTGGGTTTGTGGATCACATTTAGTAGATGCCAGGGACGATAAGTCGTATAACACTGTGCTAATAGGTTCTCAATGCTGGATGGCTGAAAACCTTAATACAGGTACTAAAATAACAGGAACTATAAATCAGACGAACAACAGTACGATTGAAAAATATTGCTATAGTGATTTAGAATCCAATTGTGACACTTATGGAGGATATTATCAGTGGGCAGAAGCTATACAATATTTAAATGGAGCCGCAAACACATCATCGTGGAGTCCTGTGCCTTCAGGAAATGTTCAGGGTATTTGTCCTGCGGGCTGGCATATTCCAAAAGATGCAGAATGGACATCATTGACTTCTTTCTTAGGAAGTGGTGTTGCAGGTGGTAAGATGAAAGTTAGTTCAAGTAATACTCCACCATGGGACGGTACTAATAACTATGGCTTTTCAGCATTACCAGCAGGTTATTGTTATGGCGCCGGTGATGTTTTTTACCTAATGGGTACAGAAACATACTTTTTGTCGGCTACAGAGAATAGCGCTATGTATATGTGGTACATAGATTTAAAATCCTCTAACAACAATGCTTTCCGCACTTATGATGAAAAAAAATACGGATATTCGGTGCGCTGCCTTAAGGACTGATGTACTAAAAAGCAAAGTTTAAAAATATTTTTTTATTGCTGGTTTCAAATGCTTTTTCATTCAGAACTTACAACATTAATGCAGTTAAAAAACACATTCTATTTTTTAAACACATACTTTTGTCTTAGTGCGGAAAATATTAAAAGCCCAATTATACAACCCGCGACATCGGCTAAAAAGTCAAAAATATCTGATGTCCTTTCTGTGAAAACATTTCCCTGAAGAATTTCGGTAAAACCACCATATAAAATGCCTGCAATAATTGATAATATGAAAGCATTTTTATTTACAAATGAAAAGCTGTTTTGCATATAAAATCCTCTTGTAAGAAGAAATACAAAAACCAAAAACAGTCCTCCATGCACTATTTTATCAAGATGGTGTATATTTAAAAAAGAAGTTTCGGGAAAGTTATTAGAAGGCAATCCTAAAAGTAATAAAATAAGCAAAGCCCATATTATTCCGGGGAAATTATATTTGATGAACATTAAAAATTATTTTTAATGTAATAAGTGAAAAATAATCATATTTTATCATAAAAATCAGCGTCATCAGCGTTCT
>JAAXXA010000276.1 GCA_013334735.1 Bacteroidota bacterium | reverse complement strand
TAGATGGAAGCACTTTCCAAAAGGTAAAAGTTGATTTAGGCGCTGATTTCGCAATGCAGTTTCAGTCGCTTAAACATCATGCTGACTCTACTCTTATTCCTTTAGGATCAAACTTTAACCTTCCTGCAGCAAATTTGAATTTGAATGCTGATTTAGCCCCGGGTATAAAAGTAAATTTAGTTACTTATTTATCAGCTCGCCATCATAATGAATCATGGGTAAAAGGCGGATATCTGATAATTGATGAATTACCATTTTTACATTCAAGCATTGCTGATAAAATAATGAAAAATTTCACCTTAAAAGTTGGTGTATGTGAAATAAATTATGGTGATGCTCATTTTTACAGATCAGATAATGCGCGTGTTATGAATAATCCTTTTGTTGGAAATTTCATATTGGATGGATTTACAACAGCGCCGGCAGCCGAATTATATTTCCGTCGTAATGGAATTTTGGCAATGGCAGCAGTATCAACAGGTATGTTAAAACCAGCACTGGGAGGATACAATTCAACAACTAAATCGTGGAATTCTTTTAATGCAGATCAAGAAATTGCATATTATTTCAAATTAGGTTATGATAAAAAAATTAACGAAAACATATTTATAAGGCCTACTGTTTCTGCATATATAAATCCAAGCACACATGGAGGAACATTATATGGCGGCGACCGCGCGGGCTCACGTTATTTTCTTGTAATGAATAAAAAAAGCTTAGGAACAACAACTGCTTATGATATCACAGCTAATGTTACAAATGGTTATTTTGGTCCTGGAAGTTTTACTAAAAACACTTCAGTGATGGGAAATATTTATGCATGGTTATATAATTTTGAAATATTTGGTTCATTTGAAGCTGCTAACGGTGAAACAGGTTTTGCATATACAAAAGCAAACGGGGATGTAATTCCTGCAAAAAAATATTCTTTTAATTCTATGGCTTTACAAGGCTTATATTATTTTGGAAAAGATAAACAATTTGATATAGGAGCCCGTTACAATATTGTTTCAAAAGCTGCTACAGATGAAGTAAAAGTTGGTAGTTCAGTTATTTTTGCCGCTGCCGATAAAATGTCAACAAACAGAATACAATTAGGAGCCGGCTGGAAAATGACACCTAATATTTACACTAAAGCGGAATATGTTAAACAATCATATAGCAATTTTAACAATTATGGACTTGGCTCAGCAGGATTTGAGGGATATATGATTGAAGCAGCAATTTCTTTCTAGTAAACGGTTTTAAGTTTAATGATAAATAAAATTACAGCAAAAATGTGGAAATAAACAATCACCAAATAGCAACTGGAAAAACGGAGCTTTACTGCCTGCCATGCAGGCAGTAAAGTTATACCAATAGAAAACTAAAAATTAAATAAAATGAAAAAGAAAAATATATTTTTAATATTCGCATTTGCTTATTGTATTGGTTTAAAAGCTGATGCGCAAACACAACCAACAAATGCCGGTTTTGAGAACTGGGAAGCTATTGGCTCATTTGAAAATCCATTAGGCTGGTCGTCATTCAATAATTTTTACAATTATGGTGTTCCAGAAATGTCTTTTGACACTAGTGATTCCCACTCGGGATCTCATGCCTTAAGGTTAATAAGTGTTACAGCTACAGTACCTCCGCCTCTTGGAACAAATACATTAGATACTTTGGCAGGTTTTGTATTTTTAGGAGGTTTTGATTTGAATAATTCCGGTATTCCTTATACAGACCGTCCCATATCAGTGCAAGCATTTGTAAAAGGAACTATAATTTCAGGAAGTAATGCCATGATAATTGCTACTCTCAGCAAATGGAATACAGTTACTCATGTTTCGGATCAAGTAGGAATGGCTGTTTGTAATATAACAAGTTCAATTGCTAACTACACACAAATATCATCAACTTTTAATTACAGCCTCACTTCAATACCGAACACATTAAGTATAATGATTATGGCAGGTGATGTTGGGTCGGGGGGATTTATATTGCCCGGAAATGAAATTTTTGTTGATGATATTTCTTTTACATTTTCGGCAAGTATAAGTGATAATAATCAGAACAAAAATAATATTTATATATTTCCAAATCCGGCATCTGATAAAATTACCGTCAACACTTCGGAAAAAATAAATACGATTGAAATTTACAATATTGTAGGTGAAAAAGTATATTCATTAAACAATTTCAAGCAACAAAAATCAAACGAAATAAATCTTTCGGGTATTAATACCGGAATATATTTTGTGAAAATTTTTAATGGAGAAAAGTATTTTACAAAAAAAATTATTATTCAGAAATAATAGTTCTGAATTTTTTTAATCATTTTACTTTTCAAAGAATCGTAACTACTTAGTCGATTTAAAATATTAAAAACCAAATACATGCCACAGATTATAATTAATAATTTTTTATAAAATATTACTGACGAATATTTTATTTTAAATGTGTTCATGAGTCGCTTCGCTAAGTTCTCAAACAAAACTACCTTTGGTAGTTTTAAATCTGTGAATCTGTGGCTATTTAACGTAAATATAGTGTTTGAATAATTACAAAGAATCTAATGTTATGAAAATTAATACAAAAATACGATATGGCTTAAGAACCTTGATAGAACTTGGTATCCATGACAATAAAACAGGTATTTTCCAAAAAGATATTGCAAAAAATCAGCAGATATCCGAAAAATATCTTGATCCAATAATATCTTCACTTAAAATTTCAGGTTTAATAATAAATGCAGGGGGCAAAAAAAGCGGGTATATACTAAATAAACTTCCCTCAGAAATAACTATGTATGACGTATATAAAACTTTTGAACCTTGCCTTTCAATTATTTTCTGTATTTGTAAACCTTCTATTTGCGATCGGTCAGAAAAATGTTCGGCAATAGAATATTGGGCGGAACTTAATGATGTAATTATTAATCATTTAAAAAGTAAAAGCCTTGCAAGTCTTATTGAAAGGCACAAAGAGTTGAACACTATTCAAATTGAAAAAGAAATAGTTCAAATACTAAAGAAATAACAAAATAGCATATACAATTTCCCTTCATTTAGCAGATTTTTATAGATAAGCAATTCTGAAATTTTTTTAATATCCATATTTTGCTTCTCGTTCCCATTACTTTAATAAAATGTAAATATTAGCAATTATATTTACATTTAAGTATGTATATTTGCATGGTAATGAATTAGAAAATTCTATATATCTATATTCAAAACCCTGAATTACAGACTATTCAATAATTTATTTATAGATAGACGTAAAAATATTTACTTAATAAAATAAAGGAGATAAAATAATGACAGTAGTACTTACAGGTAATAATCTTACTATTGAAGATTTAGTAAAAGTTGCACGTTTTGGCGAAAAGGTAGAACTACACCCTGATGCAATAAAACGCATTAACAAATGTAGAGCAATGCTTGAAAAAAAAGTAGCTGCGCACGAAATCATGTACGGAGTAAATACAGGAATAGGCGAGTTTTCGGAAGTTGTACTAAATGATGATCAGGTAAAGGATTTTCAAAAATATTTGATATATAATCACGCGGCGGGTATAGGTGAAGCCGCTCCCGTAGATCACGTTCGCGCTGCAATGCTTTTAAGAGCTAATGTTCACTCTCATGGCAATTCAGGATGCCGTATCGAAATTACTCAAACATTTATAGAAATGCTTAACAAAGGGGTTACTCCTTATGTTTGCGTTAAAGGCTCTGTTGGCGCTTGTGGCGACCTTGCTCCTATGTCGCAGATTGCATTGCTTATGATGGGTGAAAACACTGCATTATATAAAGGAGAATGGCTTAGTGGTAAAGAAGCTTTTGAAAAAGCAAAAATACCTGTTCCCGGCTTAGAAGCACGTGATGGACTTGCAGCAATAAATGGCTCAAATTTCCTCACAGGAATGAGCGCTCTAATGATTTACGACACTAACAATTGGATGAAACAAGCTGAAATTGCCTGTGCAATGTCACTGGAAGCTTTGAAAGCCAACATGAAGCCTTATGATACCAGAATACTTGAAGTTAGAGGTTTTGCCGGTGGCATCAGAAGCGCTTCTTCAATAAGAAAAATAACTAAAGATGGGGATTTGCTTGAAGGTCGCATGAAAACTAAAGTTCAGGATGCCTATTCAATGCGTTCCACACCTCAGGTTATAGGTTCAGCTCATGATGCTGTTAAATATGCACGTTCTCAGGTAGAAATTGAAATGAACGGTGTAGGCGATAACCCAATATTTTTCCCCGATGAAAACATTCAACTATCCGGAGCTAATTTTCAGGGTTCACCGGTTTCGGTGCCAATGGATATGGTTGGCTACGTTGTTACAATGGTTAGCGTACTATCGGAACGTCGCATGAACAGACTGAACAATCCTGCTCTTAGTGTTGGGTTGCCTCCATTCCTTACTAAAGGCGCAGGTATGTTTTCAGGACTTATGTTAAGTCAATATACTGCCGATATGCAGATAGTAGAACAAAGAATTTTATCAGCGCCTGCTTCTATTCAGTCAATACCGGCAGCTGCCGATCAGGAAGATTTTGTTTCGATGGGTATGAATACTGCTTTAAAAAATTTCCAGATTCTAGATAATGCCTATGGTATCCTAGGAATTGAATTTATGGCTGCTGCGCAGGCTCTTGATCTTAGGGAAAAGTACGAAACTCCTTATAAATTTGGCACCGGCACTAAAAAAGCTCACGACGTTATAAGAAAATATGTTAATTATCTTGATATAGACCGCCCTCTCTTTACCGACCACAACGCGATGAAAAGTTTAGTAAAATCGTGTGAAATACTTACTGAAGTTGAGAAAGTTGTCGGAAGCTTGGAATAAAACAGCTTATTATAAAAAAGAGGTTGACAATATTTGCCAACCTCTTTT
>JAAXXA010000885.1 GCA_013334735.1 Bacteroidota bacterium | reverse complement strand
CAAAAATTATGGTTGAGAATCCCCGAAAAGTAGCTGAAATAATTGTAGAACTCAATTTTCCTGATGTTCAATACTCAATAAAAGCAAAAAAAATTATTGAATTTACATCCAGAAATTGCCCTGTTGCATTAAGCTTGCATCCTGATATTAAACAAACAATAATTTTAAATTACCATAATTAAAATAACATTTCAGGTAATAAACAGAACGCTGATAACGCGGAGAGTTTATGATTTAATATGATTTTTTTTCGTTAATGTTTTAAAATAGTTACATTTGTTAAAAATGAAGAACTTAACTTTAGGCATTATTTTGTAACTACTCAGCCACTAAATTTGCCTTAATAGCCACAGATTCACAGATTTAAAACTACCGAAGGTAGTTTTCTTTGTGGTAATTTTATAAAAAATAATTAACTTTAATCTGTGAATCTGTGGTATGTATTTGTTTTTTTACATTTTAATCGATTTAGTAGTTACATTATTTTTACTAAAATAAATACTTTGAATAAAATACAACAAAATCAACCGCTGATAGCCAAGACCATCGCGGGTTTGGAAGAAGTCCTTTCGCGTGAACTCACAAATTTAGGTGCGAAGGAAGTAAAAACAATAAAACGCGCAGTTAGTTTTATAGGCGATAAAAAGTTGCTGTATGAAGCAAATTTATGGTGCAGAACAGCTTTACGCATTTTAAAACCATTGTATTCCTTTCCTGCAAAGACTAATGAGGAATTGTATAAAAATATTAATGAGTTTGAGTGGGAAAACCTTTTTTCTGTTGACAATACCTTTTCTATTGATTCTGTAGTTAATGATTCTTCATTTACTCACTCACATTTTGTTTCACAAAAGGTAAAAGATGCTATTGTTGACAGGTTCCGCAGCACTATTGGCGCAAGACCTTCCGTGGATATTGAAAATCCCGATATCAGAATAAATATTCATATTTATAAAGATCAATGTGATGTTTCCCTTGATAGTTCGGGAGAATCGCTTCATAAAAGAGGTTATAGAGTTGCCGTTGGATTGGCTCCATTGAGTGAAGTACTGGCAGCAGGACTTATTCTGTTAAGCGGATGGGACGGGCAAGGAAATTTTGCTGACCCAATGTGTGGTTCGGGAACTATACTTATTGAAGCTGCTATGATTGCTAATAATATTGCTCCCGGTACTTTCAAAAAATCTTTTTCTTTTATGAAATGGAAAGATTTTGATAAAGCTCTTTGGACAGATATTAAAACAGAAGCAACACAAAAACAAAAAGAATCAAATTGCTATATTTCCGGGGCTGATATTTCTTCCAGAGCTATTAGAAACACCAGAGGTAATGTGATCGAAGCGGATTTGCAAAAAGTTATTGGCTTGCAGGTAGCTTCAATCGAAGAATTTAAACCGCCCCAGGGTGGAGGAGTTATGATAATAAACCCTCCTTATGGAGAGCGTTTGGAAGTTGAAGAAGATATAACCGATTTTTATAAAAGTATTGGTGATACCATGAAAAAAAAATTCAGTGGTTATGATGTATGGATTATCAGTTCAGATATGAATGCGCTAAAATTTATCGGACTTCGTCCTACACGAAAAATACCCGTTTTC
>JAAXXA010000884.1 GCA_013334735.1 Bacteroidota bacterium | reverse complement strand
ACTTGATCTTATTCCTATAGCATTAGTTTTACTTATCCACATTGAAGAAGAAACAACAAATCCGTTACTCCCAACTTCATTTTTAATGTTACGGAATTCCGTAACATTAAAATTTTTATTATACATTTGCTCCCAAACCCCCATAAATTGAATGGTAAATTTAGTAGTAAGCCAATGAGAAATGATAAGTCCTGTTTCTGCGCCTTTAAATTTAGACATATCGGTAAGCGAAATGTAATCATTTTCATTTTCCGACAAATTTACCGCAATAAGTTGGTTGTTAATTTCAATTTTTTTATTTTTCATATTTTGCTATTAGTAATTTAAATTATTGCTAATTATCCAAATTTATAAAATCTAAAATATTTTCCGCTGTTTCAGCTGGCGTTTGTTTGGTGTTATTGATAACTCTTCCAAAAACAGGCTTATTTATCCCAGTGGAATAATGATATTTAATTCTTTCTTTTTCGACTTCAGTCAATTCCCTTTTTCCTCTGTTTTTTAAAACCTCTTCTAGATCAGGACTTAATGTAAAAATAGAAATATTTTCGACGATATCGTTTAACTCCTCCATTAGATATTCATAATTTCGCTTAGAAAGCGGGTATGGCACAATCACATTAAATCCTCGTTTATAAAAATTTCTAATTACCAAAACAGCGTTTTCGAGATTAATCAAAACACTCTCGGCAATCGGCATCCAAGGGATAAATTCATGAAATCTGTCCACTTCCACCACGGCTGTATCTTTAATTTTTTCGGCCAATAATTCAGCTACTGTACTTTTGCCGGCATTAATTGATCCATTAATAAATATAATCATAAACTTATCTCATTTTCAAAACATCAATTACTTTTCCATTAATTACAAAATTATCTTCCCTAGTTAAAAATATCGGCTTATGTTTTTTTTCTGTAGACTCGGGAGCTAAAACTATATTTTCTTCATCAAAAATCCGATAAGTTTTTACTGTCGCTAAGCCATCAATAACTACCAGCACCTTATCTCCATAAGAATAATTTTGAGTTCTTTCAATCAAGACAAAATCTCCGTCTTTAATTGTTTTATTATTAACCTTAGCTTTATTCATAGAATTACCGGAAATTTGAATCGCAAAAACATCCCGATTCCCCACAATGCTCTTAGAAACCTTGAGAAACCCTTCAAAATATTCATCAGCATAAATCGAAGCAGCTCCCGCATTAGCCAAACCCAAAATTGGCACATCTACAAATAATTTTTTGGTAATTCCTTTTAACTTAATTCCCCTATCTTCTGAAGTTCTTTGGATATAACCTTTGTCTTCAAGCTCATTGAGATAATTAAAAAAGCTTCGAATGCTTTTTAACTTTAAACCCAAGTTTCCTGCTTCATCTTTTATTTCTCGAATTGTAGGCATAATGCCGTGCTCTGAATAATAACTTTTAATCGCTTGCAAAACGATTTTTTGTTTGGGGGTTAATATTTCCATATTTTTTCCGCCAGCTGGCGGATTAATTATTATTTAAATTATTAAATTGTTATATTGCTTTTTGCTAAAATGTTAAAATGCTAAAATGTTAAAATGCTAATATGTTAAAATGTTAAAATGAAACTTG
>JAAXXA010000883.1 GCA_013334735.1 Bacteroidota bacterium | reverse complement strand
AAACATTGCATGGGGTTGTAAAAGTAACAATACCTCATGGAACTCAATCAGGAAAAGCTTTAAGGCTTAAAAATCTGGGTCTTCCAAAAAAAGAAGGCGGTTTTGGAGATCATATAGCAAAAATTAAGATTACAATTCCGGAACATCCTACCGAAGCAGAAAAAGAACTTTATAAAAAACTTGCTGATTTGATTTAAGAAATAAATATTATAAATTATTTAACGCCTTCTTCTTACTTTGGTTCAGGAGTATCAGTTGTAGGTCCTTCATGGGCAGGCGTTAACCTGTCTTTTATAAAATCTTTAAATTTCCCCCAAATTGTAGTATCAGGTTTTTCATTATTAATTTGTTTAATTGGCAGAGGGGCATCAGTTGTACATCTTCCCTTAACGCTAAATGGCATTTTGGGTGGATGTAATGTGTTAGGATTTTTATAATTAACACTATACAAATACAACTTGTTCAGAAGCTATCTGAAAAGTTTTAATTTATGCCAATCTTCTAATCATCAAATGTAACATAGCTATATAAATCAGATTCTCGCTGCTTTTTGTTGAATATTCATAGTCTTTACTCAATCCACGATAATTGTTTAGCCAAGCAAAAGTCCTTTCAACTATCCAGCGAAATGGTAACGGTTGAGATTCTTTTGTTGAACGTCCAACTATCCATAATTGCCAACAAAAAAACCGTGAAACATATTCTATTAATTTTCCCGCATAACCTAAATCAGCCCAAATCATTTTTAGATTGGGCATTTTGTCTTTAACTTTCCATAAAACCAGTTTGGCGCCAACGCTATCGTGGATGTTAGCTTCGTGAATTGCAACAGAATGAATGAAACCTAATGTATCAACAAGAATATGCCTTTTTCTGCCTTTGACTTTCTTGTTGCCATCATATCCTTTAATATCAACTTTATTAGATAATTTTACCGACTGACTATCAATAATTGCAACACTAGGCTGCTCGTTTTTCATTTTTTTTACGAGCAATTCCTCTGATTTCATTATGCAATTTTTCCCAAGTTCCATCCAATGACCATTTTCTGAAATAGTCAAAAACAGTCTTGCATGGTGGAAAATCATTCGGGATTTGTGCCCATTGGCAGCCTGTTTTTACCTTGTACAAAATTGCATCAATAATATCTTTCATATTATGTTTTCTGGGTCTACCACCGTGTTTTGCTTGTGGTATCAATGATTTTAATATTTCCCATTGTTTAGGATTTAAATCACTTTGATATTTTTTCTTTTCTAATCGTGCTGTCATATTTCCCCCAACTTTACATTTATGACAACACTATGACACTTTTTTCAAAACTTTTCAGATTGCCTCTAAATCAAATACCTAGTATTTATATATTTAGTTATAAAACTTAAAACAAAAATTATCGATAAATATACCGCATTCTTTGACCATCCATTCTTAATTTTGCTGGGCTTTATTGCAATCGGAGTGGGTATTTACTTCATAATTTACATTCCTGATATGTTAACCGGACGGTCTCTATATGTCGGTGATGGTCGAGGTGTTATTGATTTGCAGTTTGCCATGTACAATTATCACGCTACATTAGTAGCTGAGCATTCCTTTGCC
>JAAXXA010000275.1 GCA_013334735.1 Bacteroidota bacterium | reverse complement strand
ATGGTAAGAGCGGAGGAGTTTATACACTCATTATAAAGCAGGATGAAACAGGTGGACGAACGTTTACATGGCCTGCAAGTGTTTTGTGGTCAGGTGGTATAATTCCGGCATTTTCTACTTCTGCAAATGCTATTGATATGGTAAAATTTGTATTTGATGGAACCAATTATTTAGGAATAGCAGCATCAGATTTTAAGTAATTCCGACTTTGTTGATGTTATATAGAAACCTTATGGATTTACCATGGTTATTGAGCCTTGCGTTGCATTGCGATGCGTTGAGCCTGTCGAAACGAGTTTGTCGAAATAAGTAAAAGATGTTAAGATTTTGTACCAATTGTAATAGTAAACTATTTCTGAATTGTTATATTAAATGCTAATACTGTAAAATATCTTTTTAATTTATCATAAAATATGTTATATTTGTATATAAAAATTGTTGATTATGAATTAATAATTTGCAATTATGAGTTTAAAAAAATCCATTAACCATTAACATTAACCATTATGAATAAGAAAACATTTAACCCCTTGTCCCTTATGCCTTATGCATTATGCCTCTTTGTAACTTTCAACTTTTTACTTTCAACTTTCAACTGCTCTGCACAGGGCGTATCAATAAACGCAAACGGTACTTCTGCTGATAATTCAGCAATGCTTGATGTGAGCAGTACTTCTTCACCATTTCAGGGACAATTATGCCCGCGTTTAACAATAGCACAGCGCAACTCTATAAGTTCTCCTGCTAACGGACTTTTTATTTTTAATATTGATTGTAATAATTTTAATTATAACGCCGGAACGCCAGCTACTCCAAACTGGTTACAAATAAATCCATCACCAAATATACCGGGTGCTGCAGGTTCCATAAGCGGTTCTACTCCGGTTTGCACAGAGCAAAACAGCGTTGCTTATAGTGTGCCCGCAATTACAAATGCTACAAGCTATATCTGGTCATATTCAGGAACAGGTGCAACTATATCCGGTTCTACAAACTCTGTTACTATTGATTTTGCAAGTACGGCAACATCAGGCATCCTTACTGTGGTAGGAAGTAATTCCTGCGGGAATAGCTCCGTTGGTGCAAATTTTTCCATAACAGTAAATCCAAAACCAACAGTAACTATAACTAATCCAGCAGCAGCATGTTCTCCTGCAACGCTTGATCTGACAGCGCCGGCAATAACATCAGGAAGTACATCGGGTCTTACATTTACATATTGGACGGATGCTTCGGCAACAATAACATATTCTACACCAGCTGCAGCAACAACAGGCACTTATTATATAAAAGGGACTACTGCTGCAGGATGCTATGATATTAAGCCGGTAACGGTAACTGTAAATTCTTCGCCTGTAGCGCCAAGCTCTGCAGCAGTGGATGTTAACAACTTCTGTTCTAATGCGGGAGGCGACATTACACTTACCGCAACAGGTGGATCCGGTACTACATTAAAATGGTATTCTGCAAGCTGTGGCGGTACTGCGGCTGGTACAGGTACACCATTAACTATCGCAAAACCTACAACAACTAATACTTATTATGCAAGATGGGAAACTTCAAGCTGTGGAAACTCAAGCTGTGCTAGTGTTACAGTAACGGTAAACTCATATTCTTCCGGAAACCAAACTTTTTCTTATACGGGTGCTTCTCAAACTTTTACAGTGCCTTCCTGTGTTACTTCAATTACTGTTGATGCTTCTGGTGCATCCGGAAAAGCAGGAGGCTACGGAGGACGTGTACAAACGACACTATCAGTTACAACCGGTGAAACATTAAATATCTATGTGGGTGGGACTACTAGTAATGCTTCAGGAGGATTCAACGGAGGGGGAACGGCAGGAGGGGGAACTTATAATCGTGGTGGTGGTGGTGGTGCATCAGATATTCGTCGGGGAGGAACAGCCCTAAGTAACCGTGTAGTTGTTGCCGGAGGAGGTGGTGGTGGCGGAGATGCCGTTTATGGTAATGGTGGGCAAAATGGTGATACTGGTTATACCTGTGCAAGTGTTTGTGGTGGTGGCGGTGTTGGCGCAACCCAAAGTGGCGGTGGTGCTGGTGGCAGTGCCAACGGAAGTGGTAGTGTCGCTGGTAGCGCCGGTGGTACGCCTACTCAAGATCAAGGAGGCAATGGAGGCTATGGTAATTGGGTAGGCGGCGGAGGAGGCGGTGGTGGCTACTATGGTGGTGGTGGCGGCGGTGGTAGCCAGGTAAGTAATGGCGGCGGCGGCGGTGGCGGCTCGAGTTATTCCTCAGGTACCGGCACAACTTATACAAGCGGTTATCAGACTAGTAGCGGACAGATTATAATCTCATGGTAAATATAAAAAGTTTTAAATCTTGTTTAACATTTCGAATTAACGAATTAACCATTAACCATTAACCATTAACCATTAACCATTAATCATTAACCATTAACCATTAACCATTATGAATACGAAATCATTTAAACCTTTGTCTCTTGTCCCTTTTGCCTTATGCCTCTTTTTTACTCTTAACTCTTTCGCCCAAAAAGAATTATATTTAACTCCACTTTTTAATGATGCAAATTTAATTGCATATTGGCGCTTAGAAAATATCGCAGATAGCAAAGGAAGCTACACTTTGACTAATGTAAATAATGCGACTTTTACTACTGCTAAAATTAATAATGGAGTAAATCTGGTTGCGGCAAGTTCTCAACATCTTTATAATGCGAGTACTTCTTTGAATCTAACTGGCAGTTTTACGTATTCAGTTTGGTTTTATTCGACCGATGTTACACAGGACCAAAGATTTTTTGGAGAGAGGATATCTAATAATAGTATTGGCGCTTCAATGATTTTCATAAACAGCAGTCATATAAAAGCAGAAACGTATTCTGTGAGTGGTGGTTGGTTAAGTTTTGACGGTGGGGCGATTTTAAATAATACCTGGTATCACGCTGCATTTGTCAAAGCTGCCGATAACGAATGGCATTTCTTTCTTAATGGTGTTGAAGTAGCCAGTTCGACTGCTTCTAGATCTCTCTCTAACAATTTGAAAGTTGGATTCGCTATCGGCGCTAATGCTCAGGGTTCTAATGGGGTTGGTAGCTATATGAATGGTTTAGTTGATGACGCCGCTGTTTTTAGCAGGGCATTAAGCGCCAATGAAATATCCAGTATTTATACAGGTAATTGGCCTCAGGAATTATATTTAACTCCGCTTTATAACGATGCTAACCTCGTTTCCTATTGGCGTTTTGAAGGAAACAGCAACGACAGCAAGGGCTCAAACAATGGGACTGATCATGGAAGCAATGTCGGTTATTCTTCAGGTTATGGTAAATTCGGACAGGGAGTCCAGCTTGGAGCAACGAATGCAACAAATTATATAGATTGTGGTGCGCCTGCTACAGGATTAGTGAGTGATATTTTTACCGTTACATTATGGTTGGTAAAAAAACCGACAAGTAGTGGGTGGAAACTGCTTTATTCACGTGGAGCATCAGGTTGTATAGAGCCGATGTGCGGCTTTGGCTGGCTTGATTGGGGCGATGGATTAAACTTTTCATTGGCGGTTGACAACGCTGCAGGTACCGGCGAACTCGTGCAGTTTGGATCATTAAGATATTCTGATTTTACTAATGGTGATATGATAACTATTGTATGCAATTGGCCAACTGCTAAGTGCTATATCAATGGAGTGGAACGTGGCACGGCAACATTTGGTGGGTCATTACATTTTACACAAAATGGCGGAAGTAATCATGTATTGTTTGGTCGTGGTAATTATAATAATTGTGCTGATGCTGATGCAGGTGGAGCTCAAATTGATGATTTGGCGGTTTTTAACAGAGTTCTGACAACTACTGAAATATCTAAACTTTTTTCAGGTTACGCTCCAACCGTTACTACTCCTACATCCGCTTCAATTACAAGCAATGGCGCTTTATTGGGCGCTAATGTTACTTCAGATGGAGGACCTGTTCTAACAGCGAGAGGAACTTGCTGGGGAACTTCGGCTAACCCTACTACCAACTGCGTTGTCGAGGGAGCGACAACAACAGGAGTATTTACGCATGCCAGAACTGGGCTGCCTTCGGGCACATTCATTTATTATAGAGGTTATGCCACAAATAATGTTGGTACAAGTTATTCCGCTGATGGAACTTTTACTACTTCCTCTCCCTCTCCTGCTAATGTAAATTGGAATAATAGTAATGTGCAGGAAATTACTTTGGCAGCAGATCGTACATTCATTTTTACTAATGGCAAAAGCGGTGGTGATTATACTTTGCTTATAAAACAGAATAGTACCGGTGGCTGGAGTATTTCATGGCCTGCAAATGTAAAGTGGGATGGAGGTATTCCACCTGTATTAAACAAAACGGCTAACGCTATTGGAATGGTAGAGTTTATTTATGACGGCACAAATTATTTAGAAAAAGTAATAAACTTAGATATTAAATAATAATTATGAAAAGTAAAGCAAACCAAGCAAAAACTAAAGCTACGAACAAAGTAATTAAACACTTATTATTTACTGACGGTTTATCTTTCGGAGGAAGAATTTGCCTTTTATTTATTTCTATTTTGGCTTTGGGACTACCTGCTTTAAATTGTTTCGCTCAGCAAGAATTATATTCCACCCCATTTTTTTCTGATGCTAACTTAGTAGCCTATTGGCGGCTTGAAGGTAATTCGCAAGATGCAAAAGGCTCTAATAATGGATCTGATGTGGATATGTCTTATGATAATTCGTATGGAAAATTTGGAAAAGGAGCGTATTTTAATGGAAGCTCTTCTAAAATTAGCATTTCAAATGATTTCGTAAGCGGTGGTAAAATATTTTCTATATCAGCATGGATAAATCCTACTAGTGGCGGAGGAAATTATAACATCGTAGGTAAACAAGGAAGTGCTAGTAATAGTTTTCAATTTGCA
>JAAXXA010000274.1 GCA_013334735.1 Bacteroidota bacterium | reverse complement strand
TTCTCTTACACCTCATGATAAAGTAGGATTGTTGATACGCAACGAATTTTTTAACAAAAGTATTCATCCTTCGTTAACACTTTCATATAATAAATGGTTTTTTAAAGCTTTAAGCGCTTCTGCCAGTTATTCCATTATGAACAGGGGATTTGCCAACATTGGTTTTGGGCTTGCTCTTAATACGGGCTTTTTTCAAACATACTTCGTAACAGATAATTTATTTTGCTTTTTCAATCCTAAAGGAACAAGAAATGTTAATATGCATTTTGGTATAAATTTCATTTTTGGATACAAGGAAAAGGAAGTTAGTAAAACGATGTTCTGATAACCTTTTTTATCGCAAATCTTTTAGGAACGGGTATAAAATGTCAGCATACTTTCGTATTACTGTTTTGCTAAATAAATTTTCGTAACCGACTCTCAAAATAAAAGGTAAACCTGTATATTTAAGAATAAAATCTTCGGAAGCTTCGTTTATTTCTCCACAAAAAACAATGCCTTTTATTGGAACTGAACGATTTTTTAATGCCTCAACCGATAACAATGTGTGATTAATACTCCCTAGATAATTACCGGATACAAGAACCACTTCGGCATTTAATTGCTTAATTAAATCCACTATCATAAAATTATTGTTCAAAGGAACCATTAGTCCGCCGGCTCCTTCAATGATTAGATTATTATTAGTTTTGGGTTTAATGATATTTGATTCTTGTATTTTAATATTCTCCAGAAATGCCGAATAATGGGGTGAAGCAGGGTGTTTAAGCCGGTATGTCTCCGGATGAAATTTTGATTTTGTATTACTTATCAAATTTTTAACAATATCTGTATCGGTATGTTCCAAACCACCTGCCTGTATCGGCTTCCAATAGTCAGCTTCCAATGATTCGGTAAATATTGCCGAAACTACTGTTTTCCCAACTCCGGTTCCTATGCCTGTTACAAAATAATTTTTCATTTTACACTTTTCATTTTGAATTTTGCATTTTAATAAAATTTAAGATTATTCCTTAACAGATATTTACTATTGCTTCAACAAGCCCTTTTATTTCATCCTCAGTATTAAAAGCATGAATACAAATCCGTAATCTTTCTTTACCCTCCGGCACTGTAGGACTCATGATAGCCCTTACATCAAAACCTTTTTTCTGAATTTTATTTGAAGCATTTATTACCTTTTCATTTCCCGGTATTACTATGCACTGTATAGAACTTTCACTTTTTATACTATTAATGATTTTATTTTTTTCTAATAGCTGTGAAAATAATTTAATGTTTTCGTGAAGTGTTTTTCTCATTTCATCACTTTCCGTAAGCAGACTGTAAGCGCATTTGATAGCGATAATACTGTGAAAGGGTAGGGCGGTGGTATATATAAATGACCGGGCAAAATTTATAAGATATTCTTTTAGCAAATTACTCCCAACAACAGCAGCGCCATGTGTACCAAGAGCTTTCCCATAAGTATGGATCCGTGCAAAAACTTTTTTCTCAAGCATTAAATCGGAAACACAAGCGCTTCCTGCATGCCCAAAAACACCTGTGGCATGAGCTTCATCAACTATAAGGTTCGCATTATGTCTTTCACAAAAATTTACCAGTTCGTTTAGTGGAGTCATATCTCCATCCATTGAATAGACGCTTTCCACGGCTATATACACGTTCCCTTTGGCAAGTTTGGTAAGCTCTTCCAGATTATTAATATCGTTATGCCTGAATGAATATGACTTTGCATAACTCAAGCGAATTCCATCGCGAATAGATGCATGAACCAATTCGTCATAAAAAATAGTATCACCTCTTTTGGGTACACACGAAAACAAACCTATGTTAGCATCATATCCTGAATTAAAAAGCAAGGCTGCTTCTGCATTATGAAATGAGGCAATGTATTCTTCCAGGCTTTCAATAATTGCAGAGTTGCCCGAAATCAAGCGTGAGCCGGTTGATCCTTCAAAAACATGAGAAGGTTGTTTTTGTTCAAGTTCAAGAATTTTTGCTCTTAATGCTCCTGTTGTGGAGAATCCTAAATAATCATTTGAGCAAAAATCCACTAACCCATGCAAAACTTTAATAGTGCGCAAAGCGCCTGCATTTCTGCGTTTGTTCAAAGAATCTTCCAAATATTTATTAGCTGTATTCAATGTCTTTTTAAAATTTAAGATTCGTAAATAATTAGTGCCTAAAGTGCCTTGAGTTTGGAGTGCCTAAAGTGCCTAGAGTTTAAGTACTTTTATCTTATACCTTATACCTTATACCTTATGCCTTATACCTTGTGCCATGTCCCTTGTAACTTAATATACAACCATCCCAAGTTTTCTTAACATCTCCAAATCCTCATCAATTGTAGGAATAGGAGTTGTGAGCAATTTTGTTCCGACAAAAATTGTGTTAGCGCCTGCCAGAAAGCACAAAGCCTGACCTTCTTCGATCATTTGTTTACGACCTGCGGCAAGACATATCATCGTTTCGGGCATTGTTATCCTTACAGTTGCAATCATTCTGACAATATCCCACAATGGTACCTGAGGCATTTCTTCCAAAGGTGTTCCTTTAATAGGAACTAAAGTGTTTAAAGGCACTGTATATGGGTGTTTTCGCATCGTAGCCAGTTTATGGATCATCGAAATTCTGTCTTCTTCCGATTCCCCGAGACCAAGAATACCACCGGTACAATGCTTAACTCCCGCATCTATCAGGCGATCTATAGTTTCTAACCTGTCAGTGTATGAACGTGTAGAAATGATTTTAGGATAAAATTCATCAGAGGTATCTAAATTGTGATTGTAAGCTACAATGCCTGCTTTTGCAAGCTCTTCAGCCTGATGTTTCTCCAACATGCCCATTGTACAACAAACACTTAAACCCATTTCTTTGACCTTTGCTATCATTTCAAGAACATTTTCGAACTGCTTTCCTTCGGGCACGGAACGCCATGATGCGCTCAGGCAAACTCTTTCAACTCCTTTTGATTGCGCATCAGCCGCTTCTTTTAAAACATCTTCTAATGATAAAACTTTGTGCGCTTCTACTCCCGTATTGTATCTTGCAGACTGTGCGCAATATGCGCAATCTTCAACACAAGCGCCTGTTTTAATAGAAATCAGGCGGCTTATCTTCATTTTTAAAGGATTGTGATATTCCCTGTGAACTGATGCTGCTTCAAAAATAAGATTAATAAGAGGAGTGTTGTAAATATTACGTATGTCTTCTTTTGTGCGGTTGTTGATGATTTTTTGCATTATTTTGTTCTATATTTTTTTGTTATTTGAAGTGACAATTTGGTACCTCAAATAACAAAAGTATTAAAAATCATTACATAAGATAAAATTTATTTACGTTTTACGTTTGTTCTTTTTTTTTAGTTTATAAGTGTTTAAAAACTTATTTTTGCAAAAAATATTAATATATGACATTAATTAAATCAATATCCGGAATCAGAGGAACTATCGGAGGTAAAACAGGCGAAGGGCTTAGTCCGGCAGACACTTTAAAATATACGTCGGCTTATATTACATGGCTCAAAAATGATACTAATAAGAAAAAACCACATATAATAATTGGTCGCGATGCGCGTATTTCGGGCGAAATGGTAAAAAATATCGTAACAGGAACTGCTGCCGGAATGGGCGCAGACGTTACAGATATTGGTTTGGCAACTACTCCAACTGTTGAAATGGCAATAATTGATTTAAAAGCCGATGGTGGTATTATTATTACCGCAAGCCATAATCCTAAACACTGGAATGCCTTGAAACTGCTCAATAATAAAGGAGAATTTTTATCTTCGGACGATGGGAAAAAAATACTTTCTATTGCTGAAAATGATGAAACTATTTTTTCGGAAGTGGATGATCTTGGAAGTATAAAATCGGATGATACCGCTTTAATAAAGCATATTGAAAAGATTTTAGCTCTGCCATTAATTGATGTAAAAGCTATTAAAAATGCTGATTTCAAAGTTGCAATTGATTGTGTAAATTCAGTTGGAGGCATTGCCATTCCTGCTTTGCTTGATGCTCTTGGAGTAAAGAAAGTTGAGGAATTATATTGCGATCCTAACGGTATTTTTCCTCATAACCCCGAACCACTGCCGGAACATCTTGAAGACATTTCAAACTTGGTTGTTAAAAGCAAGGCTAATGTGGGTTTTGTGGTTGATCCCGATGTTGACAGACTTGCAATTATTTCCGAAAATGGTGAAATGTTTGGCGAAGAATATACCTTGGTTGCTGTTTCTGATTATGTTTTACAAAATAAAAAAGGTAATACCGTTTCAAATCTTTCGTCAACAAGGGCTTTGAGAGATGTTACCGAAAAACATGGCGGAAGTTATTTTGCTTCGGCAGTAGGGGAGGTGAACGTGGTTGAAATGATGAAAAATAAAAAAGCTGTTATTGGCGGTGAAGGTAATGGTGGCGTAATTTATCCCGACTTGCATTACGGCAGGGACGCTCTTGTGGGCATTGCTTTGTTTCTCACGCACCTTGCAAAATCAGGGAAAAAATGCTCAGCTTTACGAGATACATATCCTTCCTACTTTATTTCAAAAAATAAAATTGAATTATCCCCTGAAACTGATGTCGAAAAAGTGTTGGTAAAGATGAAAGAAAAATATGCCCGTCAGCCTATAAATGATGTGGATGGCGTAAAAATAGAATTTGACAAGGAATGGGTGCATCTTCGCAAATCCAATACTGAGGCTATAATCCGTATTTATTCAGAAAGCGATTCAATGACAAAGGCTGAACATCTTGCAAAAAAAATCATTGAAGATATCAAAGTGATTTTAAGAAATGAAGAGTAGTTTATAGAGTATTCTGTTTTATATATTATTCCTCTGTTTCCAGAACTTCTTCTTTAATGCATTAATTTGTTTTTGCATTATTTTCCCCGTTGCTTTAAGCGATTT
>JAAXXA010000882.1 GCA_013334735.1 Bacteroidota bacterium | reverse complement strand
ATAGCAAGCCGCTCAACAACATTTCTTAATTCACGTATATTGCCTGTCCATTTTATTTTTTGCAGTTCTGTTAATGCTTCTTTGGTAAAATTCATAAGAGGTTTGCCCTGCGACTGGCAAATATCTTCAATAAAATATTTTGCTAACAGAGGAATGTCATCTCCGCGTTCGTTTAACGAGGGCACATGAATAATTATAACACTGAGTCTGTGATAAAGGTCCTCCCTGAAATTCCCTTTTTTAATTTCGTCAGGCACATTTTTATTCGTAGCAGCAATAACCCTTACATCAACATTTATTTCTTTTTCGCCACCCACACGCATAATTTTATTTTCCTGCAATGCCCGCAAAACCTTCGATTGAGCCGATAAGCTCATGTCGCCGATTTCATCTAGGAATAAAGTTCCCCCGTTTGCCTGTTCAAAATTTCCTTTGCGTTGCTTAATTGCCGAAGTAAATGAACCTTTCTCGTGTCCGAAAAGCTCGCTTTCGATAAGCTCCGAAGGTATTGCAGCGCAGTTAACTTCTATAAAAGGCGATTCCGAACGATGGCTTTTTTCGTGAAGCCAGCGTGCTACAAGTTCTTTACCCGTGCCATTTTCTCCTGTAATAAGCACACGCGCATCGGTAGGCGCAACGCGTTCAATCATGTCTTTTATCCTGTTTATAGGCTCTGATTCGCCTATCATTTCCCATGTTTTACTTACTTTCTTTTTTAATATTTTTGTTTCGCTTACCAAATGTCCTTTGTCCATAGCATTACGTATGGTAATAAGCAAACGGTTAAGATCGAGAGGTTTTGATATATAGTCAAAGGCACCTTTTTTGATTGCATCAACGGCTGTTTCGATGGTTCCATGCCCCGAAATCATAACTACCGGTGTGTCGGTAATAGCCATAATTTGCTCAAGCACTTCAATGCCATCCATTTTAGGCATTTTTATATCGCAAAGAATTACATCGAAAATATTTTTTTTTACTGATTCTATACCTTCTATACCATCAGCAGCATCTTCTATTTCGAATTTTTCATATTCAAGAATTTCGCGCAATGTACTGCGAATACTTTTCTCATCGTCAATTACCAGAATTTTAGCCATAAAATAAGTTCAGAATGAAATTAATAAAATAATACCAATTCTTAATATAAATTAGTCCAAAGGCTAATTTTATTATAGAATGGTTAATGCCGATCATCAATATGTTTAGTTCAAAATCTTTTGGGCTATTACATATTGAGTATCGGTATAAAATGCAAATTTAACCCAAATTAAATTGCAAACGAGATAAATTCTCGCATTATAAGTAGGCAATCATAAGTCGGCAATTGGCAATATTTGCTGATTGTTTATTGCTCCGCCTTAGGCTGACTGCCAACTTATATTATGAGGCATTTTATCTCTTGCAAAAGTATAAATGTTATTCCGAATACTATTCCCAACTTTACATGATTGAAGAAGTATTCACAGATTAGTTTATCATATACCTTAAATTAAACATTCCAAACAGTTCGGTATAGTTTTTATCAGGGGGGAAGTTACTGTTCTCATTATACGCGGAGTATCCTGTCTGTAAAAATATAGTCGTATTTTTAAAAATATTG
>JAAXXA010000273.1 GCA_013334735.1 Bacteroidota bacterium | reverse complement strand
GTTACAGGCAAGCTTAATGAAAGCTCCACTAAATTCTAACTAATACTCGAAAATGGTTTTTAAATTTATAGATACAGTCATTCAGAATTTAACATTGAACTTGGAAGTACTCACCAAGGACTCAAATCTTTATTCAACGTTATTGTATCAGCATCGGGGTACATTTGCATCAAGTGCAACTACATTCGGAAATGAAAATGATTGCACTAACAAGTTTAATTCCTTTTTAGCTCTTGCCAAATCTGAAAACGTTTCACTGGCATTAACTCCGGAATATTCATGTCCATGGAATTCTATTGATTGGCTTCTTTCTGATGAAACCCGTTTGCCAAATGAGGGTAAGCTGTGGGCAATTTGTTGTGAATCCATTACTCCCAATGAAGTAAATGCATTAAAAGATAAATTCAACGGTAATAATATTGAGATCTTTGTAGACAAAACTCCTTTTACCAATGGCAATGGCGTATTGTTAGAT
Organism: Bacteroidota bacterium; assembly: GCA_013334735.1. Classification (GTDB taxonomy): domain Bacteria; phylum Bacteroidota; class Bacteroidia; order Bacteroidales; family CG2-30-32-10; genus JAAXXA01. The sequence goes on along the minus strand of JAAXXA010000273.1, from coordinate 4,446 downwards.
CCGATGTGTTATATTTTTAGATGTCAGGTTAACGGTGTAAAAAAACTACTGGTATTGATGCAATTTAAAACGCAACATATGGGGGTTTGGACGAGTCCTGAAGAGCAGCAAAAGTATATTTGGGGCAATGATATATACGTACTTAGAAATTCAGAAAATTCAATTTATATGTTCACAAATATTTGCTCAGAAGCTATCGAATTCAGAATTAATGACGCATTTCAGAGCCAAGTTCAAAATAGGTGGGATCATAATCCATATATAATTTTGAATCCGCAAATGAATCCGCAACCATCGCATGACGCGTTTAAGAATTTTAGAAAGAGTATCCTTGATTATGATTTAAAAGATATTATTTCGTTAAACTGGGGAGGCGGAACCATGTTCCCCGGAATGGCGGATGCTTTGATACCATATAGTAAATCTTCCTTTATAATTAAATCTGATCAGGTTGAGTATACCAATGAGACTCGTTTCGTAAACAACCATAAAAAAGGATTGTATTATTTACTTCGTAAGCCAAACATACAGGTAAATTACTTACATCCGAAAACAGATGTGTTTTTGATAAGGAGTCAAAAACCTTCCGCAGCAGGCGTAAATAATGCTCTTGTAAGGAGGAGTGGACTGGAAGTATCAAAGGTTTTTGAATGGGATACTACGACAAGCAATTTCAATGAAATTGAAGTTGTAGAGGACAACTTTGTAGCCTTTTTAAATAGCTTGCACTGTACAAATGCCGTGTGCCATAATTTAGACATCAACTTTATCGATAAAGAAAGATTGATTAATCTTTCATCTGGACAAGTAAAAGCAAAAAAAGAAGATCGCAGATGGCATAATATTGATAAGCTTGAAAGCTTTCTGCAAGAAACGGATGAAGTTGTAAAACGGTTCACGTATGTTCACGATGACACTGGTCTTGATCACCGTACAGGATATGTTGAAGTAATGGATGTTTTAAACTCACAGATTTTACCGGATGGAGCGTTGATTCCGGAAAATTTAGCATCATTTATAGGTAATTGTACCGAAGTCATGTTTTTCAACAATGATGGTGAAAATTACAAGTATAACCTTTCAACAATAGACGGAAACCGAAAAGCTACTGTAGCCTATATTGGTAGAAAGGATGAGGCGCAAGCGAAAAGAACACTGGAACAGTTACAAAGAATTTTTGAAAATGGCGATCAATCTAAAAAATTGGTAGTTGTATGGTATAAAGTTAATGCAAACACATTTGCGCCAGTATGTGACCCGGTTCCTCCTAAAGTTACAGATGATACTTCTGTTGATCCGAATTCAATATTTTAAATTAAGAGTATGCAAAAAGAAGTAGTACAAGAATTAATCGCGGGAAAATTGATTGACGTGAATATCAATCAGGATAGCGATATTTTATACGGTAGATATGCATACAATCAGCTTACGATTGGAAATTATTTTATTGATTTTAGCAACAACGGATTAGATTTAGATTTGCGGCAGTATCAGGAGAAATTCATCGCTAATCAATATTATAAAGTTCCTGGTCATTTGCAATGGAATTACTACTTAATTTTCTTACGAGAAAATTATCAAGAGGAAGAAAAACTGCGAATTGAAAAGGACGATATTTTCACCCGTAAATATGTTTTTAACCCTGCTGAACTAAAGGAGTATTTTAATTATCAAAAATCTGAAAGCTCTGTCGATACCGATGTAATTAGCACCTGGAAAGAAAAGTTAAAGGCAGTAGATCTTGATGAAGCATATTCTGAGACACCCTATACGCAAGCAATCCCAAGATTTCTATCAAAAGAGGTGATAAAAGATATTCAACAGGATCAGGTTACTGCCGAGCAAGAACAAGCCCTAATCATAAATAAGATTTCACATTTATCACTTAAACAAACTTATCGAAAATTTCCATTAACCAGAGAGTTCGCCTTTGGTCAGGTCAACCTTCTTAAAGGAGTAAACGGCAGCGGTAAAACTTCGTTCCTGGAATCAATCGAGTTAATAATAACCGGAAAAAATAATAGGGAACCATCCTTCGCAGAACCAAATGGATGTATTGAGGCCAAATACAATAATGAAATTACAGTTTCCGATAGTTATACTCCGGGAAATAACAATAAATATAGAGAACGTGATATATCGTGGTATTCGAGTGCTTATAAAACGGGAAACGATCTTTATGTAGCTTTTAACCGATATAACTTTTATGATTCGGATGCAGCTTATAATTTATCCTACAAATCTGATGTTAATATATTATCCAAATTTTTGTCCTCAATTGCATTAGGTCCTGAATTTAATAGAATACAAAGCAGATTAAAAGGATTTCTTGAAAGGTTGTCAAAGGAACATAGTAATCGTAAAAGGGAGATTGGAGATGAAACCGATCGAGCCAAAAACGCCAAGGCAACATTGGAAGCTATTAAAACGGGAAGTGATCCGCAAACTATCTTTAAATATTTTGTTTCTTACGCTACCGAAATAAAGTGGAAAAAGGAGCTACCAAAACAACTCGAAGATTCCTTCGCTGATTATGAAACACAATACCAGGCGGTAAGTTCATTGATCAATTCACTTAATCAGTTATTGATAACGATTAAGCTTAGAAATTCAACTGCACTAAAAGCCGAATTAAAGAAAATAGAAGAGGCTTTAGTTGCTAGTAAAAAAAACAAGGAAAGTATTGAGCAAATTAAAGATTCAAGCAAATCCAAGATTTCTCAGCATAATAGAAATAATGATGATTTAAAGCTACTTGAACCGGCCAATAAATATTTCGCAGAGGAAAAGAATTTTTCGCTGTTGAATTTGAGCGAACAAATTATTAAATCGTCTGCCGAGATTAATAGAATTTCAAGAGTTAATGAGTTAGAAGCGCAAATTTCGGATAAGACTATATTCCAAATTAATAAATCATTCAAAGTCTTTAAAGCAGAGCTAATCGAAAGCGATGAAAAATTTTTAAACAAGCAGCAGCAATTAAAATCACAAATTTCAAATTTGAAGCTGAACCTTGATAAATTACAAGGGGTGGTTTCAGAAATAAAGACATCCGGTAAGCAATACTTAAGTCTAAAAACGGATGCGGATTCATGTCCACTGTGTGAAACAAAATATCCTTTTGCTGAACTCTCTGATAGAATTTCAACAATAGCAAATGATATTAAAGAAAATGTTGCGCTTGACGAGTTGGGAAAACAGTTAATTATTATCGACAGCGACAGTTCTAAATGCAAAGCTGTGATAAAAGATATTGAGTTGATTGAATCGGCAATTTCCCAAATACAAATCGACAAGAATTATGCTGATTTGATTCTTACGGATATTGGTAATCTAATTAATTCCACAAAAGATAGCTTAAGCCTAAAAAAATCTGAAAATTCGAGACTATTATTATTGCAGCAGGAACTTTTAGATAAAGGGTTAGATGAGGCTGAATTCAAAGAAATTAAGGAGAGTATAGAGACTTCTTTTGAAAATTTAAGATTATCATTTAGCTACAAGGATATTTACCTTGAAACCATTATTGGAATTAAAAAATCATCTTCTGAGCTGGACGGGGAAATTAAAAAAGCACAGGAAAGAGTCCAAGAATTGGAAAGTTCAGCAAAGAAAATTATTGCTGACGTGGCGCCAAGCGTCAACTATTTGGATTTTGAAAATGAATTCAATTATAGGATCGAGTTACTAAAAAAAGGTATTGGTTATTTTGGCCAAATAAATGAATACATTGAAAGCATGACATCCGATGATGTAGGCGATATTGATTTAAAAGTAAATAAACTTAATAAAATATTTGAGGCGCTTAAAAAAGCAAAATCTAATCAAAAGGAGCTGACTTTGGCAAACCAAATTATTACTGATTCTGATAAAAAAATCAAACTGATCAAACCGGAATGTGAACGTATTGAGAAAGGGTTATGCGTGATAAATGATATTCTTGACAATCATAACGAAGCTTCCGTTTTAGGCAATTTCATTGAGTCTAATGAAGCAGAGATTCAAAAGATATTTCAAAAAATTCATACACCACAAGAGTTTTCCCGAATAATATTTAATGTAGAACAAAATACTGTTTTATTAAAAAGAAGGATTGATGAAACGGAAGTGCCAATGAGTAAAATTAGTACAGGACAAAGGAGTGCCTTGGCCTTATCCATTTTTATTGCTTTACATAAAAAACTAAACCATGGTCCGAATATCCTGTTATTCGATGATCCTGTGACATACACCGATGATCTAAATATACTTTCATTTCTTGATTATTTAAGACAATTGGTAATCAACGAGAACCGTCAATTGTTCTTTGCAACGGCTAATCAGAAACTGGCTGGACTTTTTGAAAAGAAGTTTGCCTTTTTGGAGAGTGAATTCAAAATATTTCCATTCGACAGACAATCGAACAATATACAAAACGAATAAAGCCAGCCTGTAACAGCACCTACC
>JAAXXA010000881.1 GCA_013334735.1 Bacteroidota bacterium | reverse complement strand
CGCTCTTCCGATCTAAAAGATACAATAAATATTTATAAATTTGTCGAAATAAAGGGCAATCGTTCAGCGGATGCTCAAATTAAGCATACTGTAATTATAGTATTTGAATTTATTATAAAAAATATATGGAAATAGAAGGAAAAGTTATTCAGGTAATGCCTCTTCAAAGTATTGCAAGCCAGAAGGGACCAATGAAAAAACAAGAATTTGTTATTGAAGTGGAATCAAAATATCCGCGTAAAGTATGTTTTGCAATATGGAACGACAAAGCTGATTTATTTACTTCAAAAGTTGGCGATATTATTAAAGTGTATTTCGACCTCGAAAGCAGGGAGTATAACAGCCGTTGGTACACCGAAGCCAAAGCATGGAAAGTAGAGAGTGTATCTGCGAAAGCAGCAGGTACTGATAGCGCAAATACGGGTGAAATAACTGATGATATTCCTGCTTCGTTTTCTAATGAGAAAAATGATATGGATGATCTTCCTTTTTAAATTAATTACAAATGTTCAATTACGAATTACGAGGTATGTATACTGCAAACGGGATAAATTTCCGCATTATAAGTCGACAATCGACAATATTTGCTGATTGTTTATTGCTCCGCCATAGGCGGACTACCAACTTATATTATGAGACATTTTATCCCATGCAAAGTATAATTGCTAATTCGTAATTTTTAATTCGTAATTCGTAATTTTTAATTCGTAATTTGTAATTCGTAATTGTTTAGTTACATCAAAAGATTATAATAAATGAAAGGTATTTACTGCTTAGAAGGCATCTGGGATGAGGATTTAAGAGAGAAATCGTCGGTAAAACCTATTCTCGAATTACTTCACAACAACAAAAATATTGATTTTATTTATCACAAATGCGCTACTGCTGAAGAATTAGAATATTTTGTAAAAAAATGGACATTAAAAAAATACTCCAAATATCCGATTTTATATTTTGCTTTTCACGGCGAAAAAAATAAACTTATATTAGGCGATAAAAAAACATATTCATTAGATAGTTTGGCGGATCTGTTGGCAGGACAATGCGGAAAATCAATAATTATTTTTGGTTCGTGCAGCACACTTGCTTTACGTAAAAATTATCTTACGAAATTTTTATGTAAAACCGGATGCCTCGCAATTTGCGGTTATCAAAAAGACGTTGATTGGATACATTCAACAGCTTTTGAGATGCTTATTTTATTTCAGATGCAAGTTAATGAATTTTCTAAACGGGGTATAACCGCTATTGAAAACAAAGTAAATTCAATTGCACGTAAATTCAAAGATGAATTGAAGTTCAGAATGCTAACCTCACGAAAATTATAAAGCAAAATAGTATAAAGTTTATAAAGTTGAAAGTATAAAGTAAAAAACTAAACGCCCTCAACACTTTACAAACTTTATGAACTTTAAAACTTTACAAACTTTATGAACTTTAAAACTTTACAAACTTTACAACTTTAAAACTATAAGAACTTTATAAACTTTTTTTATGTCATTAAATTGTGGAATAATAGGAATAGCGAACGTTGGAAAAACAACATTGTTCAATTGTATGTCGAATACAAAGGCGCAAACCTCAAATTTTGCCTTTAGCAGCAACA
>JAAXXA010000880.1 GCA_013334735.1 Bacteroidota bacterium | reverse complement strand
CGACTGCCTATTGCCGATTGCCGACTGCCTATTGCCGATTGCCGACTGTAAACTGCCTTATGCCTTATGCCTTTTTCCTTATACCTTTATATTTAGTTAAGTCTTTATTTATCTTTATTATTCTCTTTATATTCTTTATTCAAAGCTTCTAAAAATTCTTTAGTTATTTCGAGGCTGTCGTTTGCGAACAAAATGCCGCTGCCTTTAGAAAAACCAAGCACATAATCGTAATTATATTTTTTATTATATCTTTTTAAAAAGTTCATTATGCTATCCTGCAACAATATATTAATATTCATCTCTTCTAAAGATAGTTTCTGCGTTAATTCATCTTTCAATTCAAGCAAACTCTGTTGTTTCTGCATAAGAATTTTTTCTTGATTTTGCGCTTCCGTAATTGAAAGAGAATTATCTTTCACTTTTTTCTGATAAGTAGCAACCTGACTTTCAAAAGTTTTTTGTTGAACACTAAAATTATCTTCCGCTTCTTTTTGTTTTATTTCCATATTAGATTTCATTTTTTTTACCAAATCATATCCCGCCATTATCGAATCGGAATTTATAAAACCTATAGCCAAAGCAGATTTGCCGGTTTGTTTCGTTCTTCCGGAAGTGCTTGGATTTCCTGTAAAGTATAGTATAAACAATATAATAATTCCAATTATTGAAACAATGTTTAAAATTAAATTCAAACAGCATCTGCATTTTTTTTGTTCACAAGAATTGGCAGTATTTTCCTTTTGAATTTGAGGATTTTCGTTTTGAATGTTTTCTGTTTCCATAAATATTTATTTAATTAATTTGATGCAAAAATAAACAAATAGATGACAGGATAAAGTAAAAAAATTACTGCTAACTTAATAAATATAGTTATTTTTGAAATTATTTCAAAGATGGATTTACTTTATAAAATTGGAATTACTTTAATACCGGGCGTTGGCGATGTTAACGCGAAAAAGATCATTGCATATTGCGGTGGTGCGGATGCTGTATTCAAAGAAAAGAAAAAAGCTTTACTCAAAATACCGGGCGTAGGTATTACTCTTTCGGAATCTATTGTTAAAAACGATGTGCTTTCAAGAGCCGAAAAAGAAATTAAATTTATAGAAAAGTATAAAATCACACCGCTTTTTTTCCTCGACAAACAATATCCCGAACGTCTTAAACACTGTGCAGATAGTCCTGTAATGCTATATTACAAAGGAAATGCAGATCTTAATGTTCCTAAAGTCTTAGGAGTTGTGGGCACGCGCAATGCTACCGAATACGGTAAAGAAATTTGCAGAAGTATTATTGAAGGTTTATCCGATTATAATGTTCAGGTGGTAAGCGGTCTGGCTTATGGTATAGATGTTCATGCTCATAAAACAGCGCTCGATTTCGGACTTGATACAATAGGAGTATTAGGGCATTCGTTGGATAGGCTGTATCCCGCGGTTCATAGAACAACTGCTGAAAAAATGATTACACAAGGCGGGCTTCTTACCGATTTTATCAGCGAAACAAAATTCAAACCTGAGAATTTTCCTAAAAGGAACAGGATAGTTGCAGGTATGTGCGATGCGCTAATAGTGGTTGAAGCATCCATTAAAGGTGGCGCTCTAATT
>JAAXXA010000879.1 GCA_013334735.1 Bacteroidota bacterium | reverse complement strand
CAAGCAATGCCCCGTAAGAAGTATGATCATTATAAAACGGACTCATTACCCAGTGAGACGTCTGTTCATCAAAACCATATTTAGAATGTGCAAAAATTGTATAAAAAATCACTATCAAAAAAGAAATCAAATACATCCATATAAATCTACGGATATTCTTAGGATTTTTGAAAAGTTGAGTTCCCAAAAAGTATATAGGAAGAATGAACCAAAGTTTGGAAACAAAAAATTTAAAAGAAACCAATGGTAAGGAGCTTGTAAACGATGTTACAAAAATCCAGAATAAATAAAATAAAATTGCTTTGCTTACAGGGTGGCGCAAAATATTTCTGTCAAATCCTCCTTCATAAACCACTCTTACAATAAATAGAATCATTACACCAAAAAGAATTGGCTCAGTAGGTAGGTTTAATCCTATGTTTAAATTCAGATCATTAAGATTAACAGATAATGGAGTAAGAAATACTATCAGTAAAAGTAAAATATCAAGCGAAAAAATAAAAAGAAGTAATAAAAGTAAAAATGCGGGAATAATTGAAAACCAATAGAACTCGTTAGCAATGAAAATACAATTCAATACAATAAATATTGCACAGATTCCATAAACCCATTTTATTTTTAGTTTGTCAAACACGGTTGCTATGTATAGTGTAAGATGTAAGATGTATCATGTATGAATGATTATTGATTAAGGGTTTTTATTCGCGTTTGCAGGTTAATATTTGATATTCATATTACATCAGACATCAGACATATTATTTTTTGTTTTTTCTTTTTTGCGTACATTTTCAATAAGCGCTATTATGATAAGTGCAAAAAACATTGTTGTTATTGATGAAATTGTTACAATAAGCCAACGTATTGGATAGGTTTTTTTATCGGAAGGAATAGGGCTGCTGACATAATTTGTATAAGTAAGCTTTTTTTCTACATCACGTAATGTAATTTCGTATTCTTCTTTCAATTTATCAAATGAAAGAGTTGCCGCATCAAACATCTCTTTTAATAAAACATATTCGCCACCTTTTTCTTTTAAATTTTCAATAGTTGAATTTAAAAAATTGGCATTGCCTTTTTGCCCGTTTCCTAGCATCTTATAATAAGCTCTCATTGATTCTTTTGCCTGAATATCATAATCCAGGATTCCGTAATTCATCCTTAAATCATTAAGTCTTTTTTGTAAAGTATCTATCTGCTTTTGTTTTCCATCCATCTGATCTTTGGTTATTTTTAAAACTTCTTTCGACTTTGACCTCTGCAAATCTCTTGCTTTCATATTGAATAAAGTAACCATATCTTTAACCATATTACAAGCAAACTGAGGATCTGTATCGAAAATTTCTATAACCACCGATTCATATTCTGTTTTGCGTATATCAACATTACTTTCAAATTCTTTAATAAGTTTGGTATAGGCATTATTCTGAGTTAAATCAATATCGTAATGTGTTGCAAGATTTAATTTTTTTATCAGGCTGTCTCTGATATCGTCCGACTCGAATATTTGAAGCATCAGCTCCGTTGGTGTTTCCGATGAATATGGAATTAAATTAGAAGGGTATAATACTGCTGTTGATTTATACTTTGGCTTAATAAATAATGAACTT
>JAAXXA010000878.1 GCA_013334735.1 Bacteroidota bacterium | reverse complement strand
TTTAAAAGCTCAGTATTTAGGCTTGAAAAACAAAGTATTTCTTTTCTGTACATTAACACAGCCTAATATTGACATAGCTTACGATGATCATTTTTTTGGGATATCCACTTCTATTGATTGGCTTGAAACAGATGTAAGTTCTGCCCACGATAAAGGATTGTACGTTATGGTATGGTCGCCAAATAACGAAACTCAGAATAAGCAAACTCTCGATAAAAAAGTTGACATTATTCAAACTGATTCCCCTATTTCAATTTTAAAACTTCTAAACCGGTATAATTACGAGTATATTATTCCTTGAAAAATTCTAAAAGCGGCTACTCACTGTGGGGAAAAGAACATTTTAAATAAATGCCCCTGAATAAGAGCTTCAAGGTATCTATACTAAAAAAGAAAAAAATAATTTATACTTTATGTTTTATTAAACAATCTGTATTATTTTTTGTAAAGATACCAAATCAAAAAAATATCTTATGATAAAACAATTACATTACATACTACTCCTGAATTGTATCCTGTTTGCAAATATTGTTTCGTATGCGGAAAAGCCCGATTCAATTACTTATACAAACAAAATTATTAGTACTGACATTGCAAATTCTTTTTTTAATAATATCCTCTCAAATCCTGCATACACAGGAATTTTTAATGGACATAACATCCGTATAAATGCAGAAATTGACAAACCTTTTTTACTTATGGAAGTTTTTATCGTCCGCAACAATATAATATAGCTTATGATGTAGCATTTGGAAAGAATAGAAATGACGCCATTGGAGTATATTATTCCGATATGAAAGCCGGCTCTTTTATTAATAATTCCTTAGGTATATCTTATGCAAGAAATTTCAATCTTTCCAAATCCTTAAAATTTTACCATAAATTAAGACTTGGAATTTTTGTAACCTATAATCAATCAAATATTGATTTTAAGAATACAACATGGGGAGATCAAATTGATCCGCGTTATGGTTTCATACATTATTCTATTGAAGGTCAGCCTCTTAGTTTTAAAAGATTATATCCTAATTTTAACCTTGGAGCGTGGTATCATAACCCTGTTTTTTATTTTGGATTTGCATGGAAAAACATCACTCAACCGAACGTCGGACGTTTTTCGCTTTTAAAAATCCCTATGGAATTTGATATTTCAAGTGGCGGGGAATTTAAAATAAGCAATAATTTCTCTATTCATCAATCTATAAATATGGATATTGTTCCTAGATTTGAAGGAAAACTATCAACATGCAGCCCTGCAATAATTGGTTCTTTTAAAAATAATTATTTTTTAGGTTTGTCGTATAAAGATCTTGATAAAATTACTATTCACGCGGGGGCTGTTGCATTTAAAAATATTACATTATCTGCCGCTTGTGGGATTTCCACAAATACAGATATAGCCGGTTTTGGAAAACCTGCATATATTGGCGGAGATTTGAAAATAAATTTAAAAAAATAATGAAACAATTACGAATTTAAAATTACGAATTACGAATTGACAATTATTAATTACGTGAACAAAAACCATATTTTTATGAAAAAATTTCTTTTTATAATTCCTATCACAATTCTCCTTATTGCCGTGGGATGCAAGAAATCTGAGTATAGCAC
>JAAXXA010000272.1 GCA_013334735.1 Bacteroidota bacterium | reverse complement strand
AAATTTATCATAATAAAACAATATTCGTAGGAATCAAAAGTAGTTATAAAACAATTACGAATTAACAATTACGAATTACGGTAAAACAATTACGAATTAAAAATTACGAATTACGGTATAACAATTACGAATTATCAATTACGAATTACTGTAAAACAATTACGAATTACGATAAAAGAACAAAGTCATATTTTTATCATAAGTAACAAGCGTAATCTGTGTTCTATCAGATTTTGCAGTAAAAATTATTTGTGTTATATTTGAAAAATTATATATTTGCCTTTATGAATGTAAATAAAATAATACGTAAATTACTTATTTGGAGTCGCAGGCATATAAAAGAAAAGCAACTTGCTTACATTCTAAGCATAATAATTGGGATAGTTGCAGGAATAGGGGCTGTAGCACTTAAGACATCCGTTCATTTTTTAGAATCTATTCTTCGGAATACTTCTGATATTGAAACACAAAATTGGCATTATTTAGTTTTGCCGGGGATAGGAATATTACTTACAATTTTATTTATCCGGTTTTTTGTTAAAGACGATATCAGTCATGGCGTAACGAAAATATTGTATTCCATTTCCAGAAAGAGAAGTAAAATTAAAAGGCATAATACATATTCGTCAATTATTGCCTGTACATTTACAGGTGGGTTTGGCGGCTCAGTAGGAATGGAGGCCCCAATATTATACACCGGAGCAGCTATTGGTTCCAATATAGGTCAGTTTTTTAATTTAAGTTATAAAACTGTTACACTTTTGCTTGGATGTGGTGTTGCAGGCGCATTAGCAGCTATTTTCAAAGCGCCGGTTACAGGAGTTATTTTTGTTTTTGAAGTATTGATGCTTGATTTAACGGCATCTTCTATAATTCCTCTTTTAATGGCCACAGTGGGCGGGGCATTAGTTTCTTCATTATTTTTAGGTGAGAGGATAGAATTTTATTTTACAATCAGAGAGGTAGTTAATTTAAGGAACATTCATTTTTATGTATTACTGGGAATTTTTACAGGATTTATTTCCTTATACTTTGTGAGAATGAATTCTTATGTTGAGCATGTTTTTTCGGAAATTTACAACCCTTTCAAAAAAATGCTGATAGGAGGGATTTTACTGGGTGTTTTAATATACTTCTTCCCTGCTTTGTATGGTGAAGGTTATACAGGAATGAAATCAATTCTTAGCGGGAAAACAATAGAATTATCGAATAATAGTTTCTTTTATTCACTTTATAATAATCAATGGCTTTTTCTATTATTTCTTGTTTTTCTTCTTTTTTTCAAAGTAATAGCAATGGCAATTACAACAGGAAGCGGAGGAGTGGGGGGAGTATTTGCACCAAGTTTATTCATGGGAGCTGTAACAGGTTTTACATTTTCGAAAGCCATTAATATTATTTCTCCCTCGTGGATAAATCTTTCGGAAAGTAATTTCACTTTAGTAGGCATGGCAGGACTTATAGCTGGAGTTATGCAGGCTCCACTGACTGCAATCTTTTTAATAGCTGAAATTACAGGAGGCTATGAGCTTTTTATTCCTTTAATTGTTACTTCTTCTATTTCGTATATTACAATTCACTATTTTGAAAAACATTCTGTTTACACAAAAAAGCTTGCAGAACACGGAAATCTTATTACTCATGATAAAGATAAAGCATTGTTAACCTTGATGAAGGTTGAAAGTGTAATTGAAAAAAACTATTCACATATTAAACCTGACGCTTCTTTGGGCGACCTTGTTAAAGTTATAGCCAAATCAAAAAGAAATATTTTTCCTGTAATTAATGATGAAAGACAATTCGAAGGTGTTATAATGCTTGATGATGTAAGAGAGCTGATGTTTGAAAAAGAAAAATATTCAGAGTACTTAGTAAAAGATTTAATGATAAAACCTGAAACAGTAATACTTTTAACCGATAATATGGACGAAGTTATGAATAAGTTTAAATCGAGTAACTTGTGGAACTTGCCGGTAATAGAGAATAATAAATATATAGGTTTTGTTTCGAGAGCTAATATTTTTGATCTTTACAGAAAGATGCTTATTGAGTTTTCGAATGAGTAAAAATTATTTAATATGATTCGCGACACTTCGGCTCCGCTCAGTGTCCGCTAAAACATCGGAGTATTTGTTCGTAATGTTACAAAAAATAAATATTACCAATTCATTATTAATATTTAATTTTAACCCCAATAATTTTAAAAACAAAATACATCATGGCAATATATCTAAAAAATGCAACTTACATTGACTGGAACACTTTACAATTTGTAAATACATCTATCAAGGTTAATAAAGGAATAAACGGTGGTTTGGAATTTATTTCTCAAATACCGGCTGATTCAACAGACGAAGTAATAGATTGTAAGGGAAAATTCGTAACTAAATCTTTTGCTTGCGGTCATCACCACGTATATTCAGCTCTATCGAGAGGAATGGGAGCGCCTAAAAAATCGCCTGCAAATTTTTATGAAGTTTTAAAATATATCTGGTGGACTCTCGACAAATGCCTCGACAAAGATTCGATAGAAGCCAGCGCGCTTACAACTGCTATTGCATCTGCAAAAAACGGAGTAACTTATGTAATAGATCATCACGCATCACCTTTTGCAATTGATGGTTCTCTGGAAATAATAGCAAAAGCTTTCGACAAAGTAGGCGTTGGTCATTTGTTATGTTATGAAATATCCGATCGCGATGGAATTGATATAGCTTGGAAGGGATTAGAAGAAACCGAAAATTATTTACAAAAACGTCCCGGTCTTGTAGGACTTCATGCTTCGTTTACTGTTTCGGACGATACATTAGAAAAAGCTGTTTCGCTTTCTGACAAATATGATTCAGGTTTGCATATACATGTAGCAGAAGATAAATATGATCAGGAATATTGCATGAAGAATTACAACCAAAGGGTTGTGGAGCGACTTAATGATGCAGGTGTTCTTAGATTTTCAAAAACGATACTCGGGCATTGTCTTCATCTGGAAGCAAATGAAAAGGAACTTGTAAGAGAATCCGAAGCATGGGTTGTCCAAAACAGCGAAAGCAATCTAAATAATAACGTAGGTTATTTCAATTCACGTGGTTTGAATAGTACTAATATAATGTTGGGTACCGATGGAATGCACAGCGATATGATCCGAAGCGCCAAATCGGCATTTTATGTAGGACAGGGTTTTGACAGTATTGATTATCCCGGATTTTACAATAGGTTCAGAAATGTTCATAAATACCTTAGCAAAAATAATTTTGCCGGAGATGGAGATAATAATCTTGTTGTGTTGGACTACGACACTCCCACAGAGATTAACCAGAATAACTTCCTAGGACATTTTCTTTTTGGAATTGAATCAAAACACGTACAGCACGTTATTTCGCAAGGGAATTTGATAGTGAAAGATAAAAAAGTAACAACTGTAAATGAAGCTGAAATCCTTGAATTTTCTAAAGAACAAGGGAAAAAGTTGTGGGAAAGAATGAAAAAATAAATTCAATTACGAATTATCAATTACGAATTACGAATTATCAATTACGAATTACGAATTATCAATTACGAATTACGAATTATCAATTACGAATTACGAATGTTCAATTACGAATAATATATTGAATTTTCGATACATGGAATGGGAGCGATAATGAGAATTTTTCAACTTTTGATTCAAACAAATTAAATCTTAAATAAACCGTTCAAAAATTAATTTAATAAATTTATGAAAAAAAACGCAATTATGTTAATTATCTCGTCAATTGTGGTGTTTAGCGCCTGTAATAACAGCAAAAAGGAAAAAAACACCAAAAACCCTTTCTTTTCAGAATACGAAACTCCTTTTAAAGTTCCTCCGTTCGACAAAATTGATACAAGCGATTATATGCCTGCATTTATTGAAGGAATGAAACAACATGACGCTGAAATAGATTCTATAATAAATAATAAAGAAGAACCTACTTTTGAAAACACAGTATTGGCTTATGATAAATCAGGTAAATTGCTTACAAAAATCAGCAATGTATTTTTTAATATCACGGAAGCTAATACCAATGATCAGATTCAGGCAATAGCTCGTAAGCTTAATCCATTATTATCAAAACACAACGATGATATTTCGATGAATGAAAATTTGTTTAAACGCATCAAAGTAGTTTATGATAAGCGTAATAAGATGAAGCTCGACAGTCAGCAGTTAAGAGTTGTTGAAAAATATTACCGCGACTTTGAACGCCTTGGCGCTAATCTTCCTAAAGACAAACAGGATTCACTAAAAAAAGTTAATGCAGAAATTTCGATGCTAAAGTTGCAGTTTGGTGAAAATTTGTTAGCCGAAACAAAAAATTTCCAATTAGTAATTGACAATAAAAAAGATCTCGAAGGACTGCCTCAAGGCTCTATAGATGCTGCTGCCGCTACTGCAAAAGAACTAAAAAAAGATGGTAAATGGGTGTTTACTCTTGATAAACCAAGCATGATCCCTTTTTTGCAATATGCCAAAAATCGTGAATTACGCGAAAAAATTTACAATGGTTACTTAATGAGAGGCAACAATGGTAACAAAAACGACAATAATAAGATTGCAGCAAAAATTGTGAAATTACGTGAGAAAAAAGCTTCTTTGCTGGGTTACAAAAGTTATGCAGCTTATGTAATTGATGATAATATGGCAAAAACGCCCGAAAATGTTGACAAATTTTTAATGAAATTATGGAAAGCAGCTTTGCCGATAGCAAAATCAGAACTTAAAGAAATGCAAAATATTATTGATCGCGAAGGGGGAAAATTTCAATTACAGCCTTCCGACTGGTGGTATTATGCAGAGAAGATCCATAAAGAAAAATACGACATGGACGAAAGCGAAGTAAAACCATACATGAGTCTGGAAAATGTAAAAAACGGGATGTTTCATGTTGCCACAAAATTATATGGTATTACTTTTAACAAATTAA
>JAAXXA010000877.1 GCA_013334735.1 Bacteroidota bacterium | reverse complement strand
TATCAATATATGTAAAATCACGGGAATTAGTTCCATCTCCATTAATAACAGGAGATTTATAATCCTTTAAAAGCATTGTAAACTTAGGTATCACGGCTGCATAAGGTCCGTTTGGATCCTGCCTTCTTCCAAAAACATTAAAATATCTCAGCCCGATAATATCAAGTCCATAATTTAAAGCAAAAACATGAGCATACAACTCGTTTACATATTTAGTAACAGCATAAGGAGAAAGTGGCTTCCCAATTCTTTCTTCAATTTTTGGAAGTTCCGTTGAATCACCATAAGTTGAAGAGCTTGCAGCATAAACGACTCTTTTAACTTTAGCATTTCGGGCAGCAACCAGAACATTTAAAAAGCCACCTATATTAACGGAATTAGTAGTAACAGGATCATCAATCGATCTGGGAACAGAACCTAAAGCGGCTTGTTGCAAAACTATGTCAATCCCATCGGAGGCTTTGGCGCAATCTTCAGGATTACGTATATCACCGGTAATTAATTTAAAATTCTTATTATTACCAATTTCATTAAGGTTTTCAATACGTCCGGTTGAAAAATTATCAATGCAGATTACTTCATTATCGTATTTAAGTAAATCTTCACAAAGATTAGATCCGATAAAACCGGCACCACCGGTTACCAATACTCTGCTGTTGTGTATTTTGGGATAGTCCATCAATTAATAATATTCAAATTATTTTATATAGAATGCGAATATATAAAAAACTAATAAAGTTAAAGGTAAATATTTCTCTGAATTTTGTTAAAGTATCTTAAAACCACACATTTTAATATCATTCCAAAAATCAGGATACGATTTTTTTACACAAGTAGGATTGCTTAGCATAATTTTATTATTGCATAATGCTAATGGAGCAAACGACATAAGCATTCGGTGATCATTGTATGATTCTATTAAAGGAACGGCGCTCGCGTTGAATGTTCCTTCAATTTTATAAATACCTTTCGTTTCTTCAAAAAAATCGATATTATATTTTTTTAATTCATTCTGCAACGCCTGTATCCTATCGGTTTCTTTGATTCGTAAACTCTCAAGCCCTGTAAATTTATAATTTGCTTTTTTTGCAGCGCACACTACTATTATCGTTTGCGCAATATCAGGATTTGCTGAAAAATCTAAAATTTGGGGGGTAGAAGGAAGCTCCTCATACTCCTTTGTTATAAATACGCCTGTATTGCTGAACTCTGTAACAACTCCAAAAGGTAAAAACAATTCTTTAATTATTGAATCACCCTGTAATGACTGACTTTTTAATCCCTTCAGAAAAATTGCCGCATTATCAGATAAAGCCACCATAGAATACCAGTAAGCTGCAGCGCTCCAATCAGCTTCAACTGAATACTCAGTAGAAAGATATTTTTGTTTTTTTACTTTAATAATGTTTTTATTCCATTTACTTGAAATTCCAAAATGACGCATGATCTCTAGAGTCATTTTAATATAGGGTTCTGAAGAAACATTTCCTAAAAGTTCAATTTCCAGCCCATCCGGCAAAACCGGCGCAATTAATAGCAAAGCAGAAATAAATTGACTACTGATGTTAGCATCAATTTCAATTTTATTATTAGTAAATCCGGAGAGCCTTTCATT
>JAAXXA010000876.1 GCA_013334735.1 Bacteroidota bacterium | reverse complement strand
AAATTTTTCTAATAATTAAAATTACTCATCATTTGTTTTATAACCTATTTGTTTTCTCGGTGTTTGTGGAGGTTCTATAAGATATTTCAGGGCTTCATAAACATCATTAAATTTCAGATTCATATCTTTTTCAAGTTTTTCAATTTGCAGTTTTAATTCTGTATAATTCATATAATACTGCCTTATTACTACAAAGGCTCTCATAATAGAAATATTTACCTCTAATGCTTTTTTACTTTTTAGCACGCTGGATAACATTGCTACTCCCTGCTCTGTAAAAGCATAAGGTAAATATCCACCTAAATAACTTTTAGAGGGTATCACATTTTGTGATACCAGTTCTTTTGCTTCAATGTCGGTTAATTGAAACATAAAATCACTTGGAAAACGTTCAATATTTCTTTTTACCGCTTGTTTCAACGCCCTTGTTTCAACTTCATAAAGATTTGCTAAATGAAAATCAAGCATAACTTTATGTCCTCTTATTTCTAAAATTTGTTTTGTTAAAATTTGTAATTCCATGATATTATTGTGTTTTAAGTGGTATCACAATTTGTGATACTATGTTTTTACTTTTATATGGTTTCATTTTGCAACCTTAAAGAATTATCATTTGAGGTTTCAGTTTGCAACCTCAATAATTATTGTTTAAAATTAAATTTTGCTTTGAATAATCTGTAATTCCATAGTTTTAGAATATTTAGTTAAAAATTAATGTCAGGTATTTTATTCATTGCCTCTTTTTTGTTTTTATCCAAAACCTTAGCATAAATTTGAGTTGTTTTAATTTCCTTATGCCCTAAGAGTGGAGATTCCGCGCAAACTGTACCGGTAATTCCGCGACAAAGTAGACCACTCTTTACGCACTAAACTGTACCGTGTATTCCGCGGCAAACTGTACCCCCTAAAACACATTGAAGCTCTGATATTTTTCAAACCATATTTTGTAAAGATTAAATACGGTACATTACCGTAAAATCAAAACAAACTATGGCAAACAAAAACATCGATATGAGCAAACTAAGACAAATCATTAAACTCTATGCCCGTCACAAACAGGGAACACGGACAATACGTGATGTAACAGGTATATCAAGGACAACGATAATTAAGTACATCGAACAGTACCGAGCATCCAAAATTCCCTGGGACGAACTATCAACGCTTAGCGATAAAGATCTGGATGATTTATTTCACATAGATATAGAGATACCAGAACCACCGGAACGAGAAAAAGCACTATATGCCTTCTTTCCACAAGTTGAAAAGCGGTTAAAACAACCAGGAATGACTCTTCTTAAGCTATGGGAAGAGTATTCTGATAATACTACTGATGGATTTCAAAGCACGGGATTTTACAAGCATTACAGACTCTGGAAAGGACGTTCTCACCCATCCATGCGCATGACACATAAAGCAGGAGATAAGATGTTTGTTGACTTTACAGGGAAGAAGCTTGAAATTATTGATGTTTCGACAGGAGAGATTACAACAGTAGAGGTATTTGTTGCAATACTCGGAGCAAGTCAGCTAACATATGTTCAGGCAGTGGAAAGTCAGGATATAGCAAATTTTATCTTATGTTGTGAGAATGCGCTGTATTACTTTGGTGGAG
>JAAXXA010000271.1 GCA_013334735.1 Bacteroidota bacterium | reverse complement strand
TAATTTTGTGCAAATTTTAAATTGATTTTTCAAAAGATATGACATCCGATAAAACAAATATCAGAATTTTGTTGGCAGAAGATAATGTTATTAACCAAATTTACATTAAATATTTACTTACGAAACACGGTTTCATTATTGATACCGCTAATAACGGTTTACAAGTAATTGAAAAATTTGAACTAAATAAATATGATATTATTCTTATGGACGGGCACATGTCAAAAATGGATGGGTTTGAGGCAGCAAGAATAATAAGAGAAAAAACAAAAAATTCAGATTATCAAATACCAATAATAGGGATATCAGGATATGATATTGATAAGGATAACGAAAAGGTTATAGATGCGAGAATAGACGCTTATTTACCAAAACCAATTAATGAGGAAAATCTTATTAAACTTATTAATGAATTTACTACCCGAAAAGGTTAAAAAATATAAGTTGGCTGTCAACAGTCAGCAAATACAACCTATTAAAATCTGATTATTTCCATTTTAGAAATACAAAATTTGTTACACATTTTCATTATACCGATACTCAATATGTAATAGTCCAAAAAATGTTGAACTAAACATATTGCAGATCGGCATTAACCATTCTATAATAAAATTAGCCTTTGGACTAATTTATATTAAGAATTGGTATTATAAGACTGAAGGACTTTAACTCAGCACAAAGTGCAGAACCAAAAACTCAATAATGTTAAACAAATCCAGTATAGGGTTGAATATTAAAAGTGATTTTTTTATAAATAAACTTCGCTTATCTTTGTATTATTAAACTTATATTTATTTCCTCTGAGCGAAGATATAAAATACAATATTAATTCTTTAACGGAAGCCTCCTTTGAGTTGCTTTTCAAAAGCTCTTTTAAAGGTCTTTGTTATTTCGCGCAGAGATACGTTAAAGACCTTGATACTGCAAAAGAAATTGTTCAGGACGCATTTGTAAACCTATGGGAAAAACGCGATAATATCGACCTGTCAAAATCTGTTAAATCATACCTCACAACTACAATTTATAACAGATCCCTTAATTATCTTCGTGATAATAAAAAATTCAATAAAGAAATTCTGACTTTTGAAAATTTATATCCTTATAACAATCAGGATACAGGTGATAAATTAGTAGCCTCCGAGATTAATAATAAAATTAATAAAGCTATTGATGAACTTCCTGAAAAATGCAGAGAGGTTTTTCAATTAAGTCGTTTTGAAAATTTAAAATACCGTCAGATAGCCGACAAACTTAATATTTCAGTAAAAACAGTCGAAACTCAAATGTCGAAAGCATTGCAGCATTTGCGCAATCGTCTGGTTGATTATATTACATAGGGTGGTGCAAGGTTACAAACAAAAACAAAAAATGGAAAATTGAAGATGAATAGTGTAAAATGTAAAAAGAATAAGGGTAAAATCCTAATTATGTGTATAGTGTTTGAATAAGTGGCTAAAAATGGAAGATAAATCAACATATTACGTTGACCTGATAATAAGGTATTTCGAGGGCGAATTAAGCTCTGACGAAATGCTTTTGCTCTCTGATTGGCTTAAATCCAATCCTGAAAATCAAAAATTATTTAAAGAGTATAAACAAACTTTTTGCGCTGTTGATAATGCAAAAATTGATAATATTAATATTGATGATGAATGGAATAAACTTAGTTTAAAGATTAAAACAGCTAATGTTCCTGAAAAAGAAGAAACAGAGATATTCGTTTTAAAAAAACAGGAAAGACCTATCCGAAATTTATATTTAAGTATTTTAAAAGTTGCAGCGGTTATAATGGTTTTAGCTGTTTCGTCATTTTTGTTGTATCACAATCTAAAAAAGCCCGAATCGATACAATTGCTTGCCCAGTCAAAAACAATTGAAAGCAAGCTTCCTGACGGCACTTCAGTTACATTAAATAAGGGCGCATCTATTACATATCCGGAAAAATTTGAAAAGAGCAAAAGAACAGTTACTTTAAAAGGTGAAGCTTTTTTTAATGTTACTCCCGATAAATCCAAACCTTTTATTGTTGCTGCCGGAGATATTTTTGTTGAAGTTCTCGGAACATCATTTTACGTTAACACTAATTCTGAAAACGCTAATGTTGAAGTAATACTAATTTCGGGTAAAGTGGCAACATATAGTAAGTACAAACCTTCTGATCGTATATTACTTGAACCGGGCGAAAAAGCCGAATTTTCAAAAACAGAACAAAAAATTTCAAAATCGTCAGATTATGATGAAAATTATATTGCATGGAAAACTAAAAAACTAGTATTCTTCGATAATCCTTTAAATGAAATAATTCTTACTTTAAATAAAGTATATCATTCCAATATAAAATTAGAAAATGAAAATATTGCCGATTGCCGCATAACTGCAACTTTCGATAATCAACCTCTCGATGCAGTATTGAATGTTCTTCAAGCCACAATTGATTTAAAGATCAAAAAAACAGGTTCTTTAATTGAAATTTCAGGCAATGGGTGCAAATAAATATTTAACATCATTAAATTAAGCCACTGAATTTAAATGTAATTCAAAATGCAAAAATTAAAATGCAAATTTTAAAATTTCAAGTATTCTCTGGGTTTTTAAACAAATTTTGCAATTTACAATTTGCAATTTACAATTTACAATTGAAGTTTGCATACAAACGCTGCATAAGACTGCTTTACAGAGTTTATTCTGACAAAGGAAGGGTTCGCAATGACGATGGGGCTTTTAAAGATGCAAATAAAAAGACTTCAATCGGTTCGTTTATACATAGAAGTTCCTCACAAACGTCATTGCGAGGGTTTTTCGCCCGAAGCAATCTCATTGTTTGCTTAACAAGTTTTTTTCTATTTACCTACCCTACTCTATCAAATGCGCAAGACCTGAATAAAAAGATTTCTATTAATTTAAAAAATGTTTCTTTAATAGATGTAATAAATGAAATAAGCAATATTGGTCAGGTTAATTTTTCATACAGCCCGCAAATAATTCCTGCTGATAAAAAAATATCCGTTAAAGCAAAAAATAAAACCATTAAAGAAATATTAGATGCTTCCATAAAAAAAAACGGATTGGATTATATCATCGTAGAAAATCAGATTATTTTAAAATCACAAAAAGAAAAGCAACAGCAAACTACGGATATCAAGCCTAAAGACAAAATAAAATATACTATTAGCGGATATTTGAAAGATATTACTTCGGGCGAAATATTGATTGGAGCTTCAGTTTATGCAAAAGGAACTATACTAGGTACTACTACAAATGCTTATGGTTTTTACTCTTTAACATTACCCGAAAATGAATATGAAATAGTTTTCTCTTTTATCGGTTACAAAAACATTATTCAACCTTATAATTTAAACGAAAATAAAAATATTTCAGTTGCTCTTGAACTGTCAAATTTTGAGATTAAAACCGTTGAAGTAGTTGCAAACAATCAGGAAACTGAGATCCATGACAAGCAACTAAGTGAAATGAAACTATCATTGCAAACAATAAAATCATTACCCGGTTTTGCAGGAGATATAGATATTATTAAGTCATTGCAGGCTGTTCCGGGCATTAAAGCTTATGGCGATGGTTCTACTCTTTTTTATGTTCGTGGTGGTAACAGCGACCAGAATCTTATTCTGATTGATGAAGCCCCGATATATAATCCTTCGCATTTATTCGGTTTTTTTTCAGCAATAGCGCCCGATGCCATTAAAGATGTTACAGCTTACAAAGGCGACTTCCCCGCAAGTTACGGTGGAAGATTATCTTCAGTTATTGATATAAAAACCAAAGACGGGAATATGAAAAAATTCGGATTTTCGGGCAGCGTAGGACCTTTTACTTCAAATGTTACTTTTGAAGGACCCGTTATTAAAGAAAAATCATCCTTTTTTATTTCAGGCAGAAGATCAAATATTAACTGGTTATTTTCGAAAACATTAAAAAAGCCAATAACAATAAACTTTTTCGATATAAACAGTAAACTCAATTTCAAGTTCAATGATAAAAACAGACTTTTTTTTACTTTCTACAAAGGGAATGATGATTTAAGCAGGAATTTTACCGGATCAAGCGTTAATACTTTTGGAATAAGCTGGGATAATATTCTCGGCACTTTAAGATGGAATCATATTTTCAACGATAAGTTATTCTCAAATACCACATTTTACACCAGTCGCTACAATTATTATTTGTACATGTCGAAAGAACAAAACGAATATTGGAATTCATCAATTTCTAATAATACTTTAAAAACTGATTTTACATATTTCATGAATCCTAAAAATACATTCAAATGGGGTATCGAACTTAATTCGCATTCTTCAAACCCCGGCAATGTAAATTTCGATGATATTAACACTAAGAAATATGTTCCTGAAATACCAAAATATACTTCCAGAGAATTTAATTTTTATATAAGTAACGAGCAAAAAATAAATAATAAAATTACGTTACGATACGGGTTGCGATTACCTATTTGGCAAAACATGGGAGCAACTACTATTTATTATTATAATGTAAATTATCAGGTTATGGATACAGCTAAAATTGGCGAAAAATCTATATATTCAACATTCTTCAGACCCGAACCACGATGCAACATCAGCTATTCTATAAATAAAATCTCAGAGCTAAAAGCCAGTTACAGCAGGACAACCCAATTTATACAGGTATTATCTAATTCAACGAGTCCTTTTACATCATTGGAAGTATGGGTTCCAAGCGGACCAAATATAAAACCACAAACGGCTGATCAGTATGCTATGGGATATTTCAGAAAAATATTAAAATCGAATTTTGATTTTTCTACAGAAATTTTTTACAAGCAATTTCATAATCAAATTGATTACGCAGATCACGCGAATATGCTTTTCAATCCTTTGATTGAAGGAGAACTTCGTTTTGGTAAAGCATGGTCGTACGGTGTGGAATTTATGCTTCGCAAACAAAAAGGTAAATTTTATGGCTGGCT
>JAAXXA010000875.1 GCA_013334735.1 Bacteroidota bacterium | reverse complement strand
TTTTTATTTTGAAAAATAAAATATTAATATAAAAATTGTAAAGAAATGAAAACAACAACTTATTTTTGCAATAAAAGAAAATATATGAAAAAGATAATTTTCGGCTTACTTCTGATTACCGCGGGTGTATTATTGATTGGTTTTAATGCCGGTTTAATTCGTATGGATTATAAACCTATCATATTTTCGTGGCCAATGCTTTTGATAGCAATAGGAATTATGAATATTTTCGGGAAAGAAAGTTTTTTTACAGGAGTTATACTTATATTTATTGGAAGTTTTTTCCTAATTCCTCATTTTTATTATTTCCCCTTTAATTTTACACAACTTTTTTGGCCCGTGCTTCTTATTCTTGTTGGTATTCTTGTTATTGCAAAAATAGTTTTCAGCCGATCCTTTAATCACCATAATCATCATTTTATTAGTAAGGAATCTAATTTGGATTCAGGTTACATTTATGATAAAAATGTATTTAGTGGAAATAAAATAAAAGTTTCTCCCTGTGAATTTAAAGGAGGCAAAATTGAAAATGTTTTTGGCGGGACTGAAATAGATTTAAGACAAACAACTCTTGCTGAAGGTAAAAATATTCTTGAAATTAAATGTGTATTTGGCGGTGTTAGCTTAATTGTTCCACCCGACTGGGTTATTCATATCGAAATTTCAGCTGTTATGGGCGGCTTTACCGATAAAAGAAGC
Organism: Bacteroidota bacterium; assembly: GCA_013334735.1. Taxonomy (GTDB): domain Bacteria; phylum Bacteroidota; class Bacteroidia; order Bacteroidales; family CG2-30-32-10; genus JAAXXA01. Next base: position 917 of record JAAXXA010000875.1, on the reverse strand, counting down.
ATAACTCCCAATTCAGGTAGTAGCAATAGAGAGTTATTTATTAAAGGTGAAAATGTTTTTGGCGGCGGAGAAATAAAGAGCTTTTAGAGTTTTTACCGATTTTAAATTTGCTAAATGGATAATCCCTTTTTAAAAAGCGCAAAATTACTCTTGATTTACATCTCAATGTGGATGCTAATTACTTTAGCGCATTTTTCGGTTATTTACTTTTTTTACTCTTTTGAATTAAATGTTGTTATTACCGATAGTTTACTTTTTAACTTAACTTATGCGCTGCTTGGATTGTCCATTTGGTACGTAGTAAACTATAATGAACCTTTAAAATCAATAAATTTCAATACATTTCTTAATCTTTTAACATTTGCAACAATATTGCTTTTTGTATGGATATATACCTGTAATGGGCTTTTACACATATTTTTTAGTGATAATGCAGATTATTTAAATTTTTTAAACAGATCCTTAAGTTGGCGAGTGTTAACCGGTATATTTTTAAATGTTATACTTACGCTTATTTATTACGTTATTATTTATTATTCCGATATGCAAGAGCGTTCATTGCGTGAAGCTAAACTAAAAGAAATGATACGTATTTCAGAGCTTAATATTCTCAAATCCCAGATAAATCCTCACTTTTTATTCAATTCATTAAATTCAATAAGTTCATTTACAATCACCAATCCTGATAAAGCCAGAGAAATGATCATAAAATTGTCCAATTTTTTAAGGTACTCAATATCACAATCCGAAATTAAACTTACAACTCTTGGCTCTGAGCTTGAAAATATGCGTCGTTATCTTGATATCGAACAAGTACGTTTTGGCAATAGGTTAAACCAGATATTTGAAATTGATCCGCATTGCAACGAAAAGGAAATTCCTACAATGATTTTACAACCAATTTATGAAAATGCTGT
>JAAXXA010000874.1 GCA_013334735.1 Bacteroidota bacterium | reverse complement strand
ATCAAACATAATGTGTAAAATTCCGCCGCTAAGATCCCATGTAAAATCTTTTTGGTCATCAGGAATGCAAAGATATTCGTCAAGATGTGTTGCATGACCTGAGCCATCTCCATTAAAAACAAGTCTAAGATGGAACCCATAAGAGGGGCAAGGAGGAGCTAAATATTGTGGCTCAATCCAGGTGCCGTATAAACATGAAGGATCATCATTACTTCCTACTGTATTTTGATCAATTCCCCCTTCTGCAAATGTAGTATTTCCACCCCCTTGTGCAAATGAATTACCGTTGGTTCCTGTAGCGAAATTAATACCATTGCCGGAAGAAAACGTCATAGAACCACTTGTGTTTGGATAGCTTTTCTTAGCATTAGCAATATTGTCTGTATTTTCACTTTCTTTTGTACAAGAAAAAATAAAAGACAGAAGCAATAAACTAAAAATTATTGGTACTACTCTGTTTATTTTCATAAATGATTGGTTTTAATTAATAAAAATAAAAAATAAAAGAAGGTTTGGTTTGTTAATCAAACCTTCTTTTTTAAGCGGTTAAAAAATTAAAAAGCCCAACCAAGGCGGATAGCCGGATTGAATGCTACCCCGAAATTAGATAATTTTGCACCGGGAGTGCTAATGGTACTTGTAACTGAAGTAGCTGCAACTGTAGAAGAAACTTTAATTTCTTTGAAACTAAATGTAGATAAACCGAAACCTAATTCTGCGCCCATATATAAGCCTTTATAAACGTAAAAATCAACTCCGGTAAGTAGATTAAAACCAACCGCTGTATAAGCTGGATTAGTATTATCTGCCCATATTCCTGTACACTCAAGTTTATCATTTTGTATATTACCGTTATTTGAAATTGTAGTAGATGCTGACTTCATTTCAAAATTAATTTCGGCACCAAAATATGGAGATAATCTTTCATAATTACCATAATGCATTTCAATACCAGGATATAAGCCAAATACAAAAAATTTATTTACTGTTTCTTGAATAGGATCGCTTAATGCAGCTCCTGCTACTTTGGTAGAGCTGTTAGTTGTGTTTAAACTTAAACCTAACCTTATAGCCATTTTTTCACTTAAAAACATTCTGGCTTTCAGGTAGTTAATCGAAATAGGATTTGCATTAAAAGGTCTGAAATTTACTTCTGCTGTAAATCCTTCTGAAGGTTTGTACTGTGCGCTTACAAATGTTGTAATTGCTAATAAAGCTGATAATGTTAAAATTACTTTTTTCATAGATTTTTTTTTTAGTTAAACATTAAAAAAATATTTCATTTTTGATGTGCAAATCTATATATATATATTACCATTCTATTGTCAAAATTACAAAAGTTAATAACAAACGATTGTTAATTAACGATATTATTTTTTCATTATAAACAGTTCAATAATATGGAAATTTTCATCATTAACTATTGTATTTCAGAATAATATATTTTTTGATTTTATTAATGTATGTCAATAAATTGTAATCAGATATGCAAATAAACATGTAAATTATATTTTATATTACTGATAAACAGATAGTAAAAATTAATATAATTTTATTTCAGAAAATTTAATATTACTTTTGTATGCTTTAATAAGAATAACCTTATTTTGTTTACT
>JAAXXA010000270.1 GCA_013334735.1 Bacteroidota bacterium | reverse complement strand
ATTAACACGATAATATTCATTACGATATTTTATCAGTTCCTGATTTTCTTTTTCGAACTGTTGTCTTACTGAGTTGATAAGCTGTTTAGCTACTTCAAGATTGTTATCATTTTCAATATTATTTTCCATAGTACAATTTTATTTAAATTATAGTGAATAATCTGTACTTAAAGTGCCTAAAGTTTGAAGTGCCTAAAGTACTTGGACTTGATTTTAAAATAAGATATAACATTAATATTTATCCGGTCATTGCATTAATTCAATAAATTATAGTAAGTATTACTCTTCCGCCTTTATAGCAAACTTATCACGGACTAAAACGTATTAATAGTATAAAAACACAAATTAAAAAGGAGCAAATACTTATCGAGTCTAAGCTTTAGATACTGAATAGTTACAAATTATTAATGTGGGTTTCTAAGTTCTTCAATAAATTTGCGAAGCTCATCCTCAATCATGTTTTTTGTTTTAACTTCTTTTTCTAATTTGCTATCAAGTTTTTTTATTTCCTCAGTTAATCTTGTGTTTTCTGAAGTTAAATCTTCTACTTCTTTAGAATTTATCTGTGAATTGTTTTCATTGCATTCCAATTCTTTACCGGCAAGTTTTTCTTCAGCAATTTTTCTTTCGTTTAATTCAAGATTGTATAAATTTTTGTAATTGGTTAGATCGTTTGATAAAGAAAATTTTTCTTTGGAAATATTATCAATAAGTGAATTTTTTTCAAAAAGTCTTTTTTCGAAATTTGCTTTTTCAGTATCTTGTGAATCAATTTTTGCCCGAAGATTTTTCACTTCTTTGTCGTTGTTTTCTTTAACAGATATAATTTCTTTTTTGAGTGTTTCTGCATCTTTCCTCGAAAGCTCAATGTCTTTTTTATTAGCTTGTATTATTTTTTCGTTATCATTAATCTGTTTTTTGAATTTATTTTTTTTACCGGTAGCAACAAAAAAAAGTATAAGGAACAGAATAAAAAGAATAAATATAACGCCTGCTCCAATTGCCCCGTAAAAAAGAATTAATTTATTATCTTTAGCTTTTGTTTCAAGAGCTATCTTGTCGTTTGCAAGGTTTTCGTTTATAATTTTAAGGCTGTCTGTTTGTGTTTTTAAAGAATCTAAATATATCTCAATTAATGGTTCGTCCGCTCTAATTACATCATTTTGCAATTTAATCAATTCTTTCAGTACATCTGAAGTAGAATCAATAATAGAACCTTTATATATATTGAGGCTTTCAACATTGGTTTTTCTTTTGTCAAAAATATCTTCAATTTGAGCAGAACATAAATTTACAGAAATTACTGCAAATAAAAATAGAAGTAAGACAATATTTTTCTTCATTTTACAAAATCTTTTTATTTATAATATAACTAAACTAGTGTGTACAAAGATAAAATTATTTTGTAAACAAAATTTGTCATACACTCCGAATTTTTTTTGAATAACATAAAATTTATTATCTTTGCTATGGAATAATAATAATAACAAATAAATGCCTGTTATTTTCATATATAGCATTATTTCTAATTCATCTGGTAAGTTTTACAACCTGCCTAAGCAAACCCGCGTGGTTGCGCACACACCTTTAATTCTCTTAACAATTAAAAATTATGAAAACAAAATTACCTTATGCCTCCGCCTGTGGCGGATACCTCTTCATCACTTTTTACTTTCAATTTTTTTTCACACTGAGTTTGACGATGTGCACTTTTTACTGCTCTGCTCAGGGAGTGGCCATTAACACTACAGGTAATGCAGCCAATGCAAAAGCAATGCTTGATGTTGATGCATCAGGCATGAATCCCAAAGCAGGTGTTCTTTTACCACGTTTAAGCACAGAGGAAAGGAATGCTATTAATCCTGGTGTAACAGAAGCCGGTCTTATAATTTACAATACCGATTGTAATAATATTAATCTATACAATGGTACGACGTGGGTGGACATGGCAGGCAATGCTGTAACAGGGAACTTGACTGCCGCACCTAATACAGGCACACATACTCCCTCTAAAACTCAAATAGTGTGGAATTGGAACACAGTAAGTGGAGCTATCGGTTACAAATGGAACACCACCAATACAAACAGTACAGCCACCGATATGGGAACAGCCCTTACTAAAACAGAAACCGCACTCACATGCAATACAGCATACACAAGGTATGTATGGGCTTATAATAACTGCGGATGCTCTGTTTCTTCCACTACATTAACTCAAACCACCTCCTCCTGTTGGGACTGCGGCGATTCGCTGACTGATTCCAGAGACGGCAAAAAATATAAAACCATATCAATTGGCTCCCAATGCTGGATGGAACAAAATCTGAATTACGGTACTTACATAGATGTGACGACCAGCGGAACAGGGACAGGACAAAATCAGGCAAACACACAAAAATATTGTCTTAAGATTATTAGTGCAAATGTAGGAGCTAATGATGCTTCTTGTTCTATGGGTGGATTATACGAGTGGGCGGAGATGATGGATGGTGTCTCCGTCAACAATATTAATGCTACAGCTTGCAATGGTACAGCTTTACATCCTGCCTGTACCACTCCTGTTCAGGGCATTTGCCCTGCCGGCTGGCACATTCCCTCTCATTACGAATGGACATTGTTAGAAAATAATATTAGCAGCGGGACTGTTTTTCCTTACGATGAAGTAGCAGATGCTTGGTATGGAACTAACGAAGGAGCGAAGTTGAGAAGTAACAGCGATTGGGGATCGTCAAATTGTTGCAATCTTAATGGTAACTGCAGTGGCGGAACTTGCAATAGCAGCGGTTTTACAGCTCTTCCGGGAGGCGCCTCCTTGTCCGGTTCGTTCATATACCCAGGTACAAATGGCTACTGGTGGTCCTCTAGCAAAACTGGTGCAAACGAATGGGGTCGAAACTTGACTAACACGGAAGCCAATGTGCGACAAAACGACTGGGCAACAGGACTTGGGTTTTCTCTGCGTTGTATTCAGAACTAATTTTATGATACAGCGAAGCAGGTCGAATTTTTCCAGTCTTTGTTAGTGCTATCCCCAACAAAGGCGTAAAATGTGGTATAATGGTCTTCCCGTGCAAATACTATTTGGGTTTTTTAACATCGGAATCTTCCCTTATAATAAGAAAAATATCTTCGCTATCGCGTTTCATCAGATATTTTTCACGGGCAAATTTTTCGAGGTTCTCAGGATTGGTAAGTAATTCCTGCGTTTCTATTTGGTTTTTTTTTATTTGTTCTAAATAATATTTTCTATCTTCCTTTACCTGTTTGAGTTTACGGTTAAGTTCAATTTGCGACAGGAAATTATTTTTATCAAAAACCAACAACCAGGTAAAAAACACAAGTGTAATAATGATGTATTTATTCTTAAAAATATGTAAAATCTTTTTTAGCATTGAGTAATTTAAAACCCTATTAACAACATGCAAAAAGGGAATTATAAATAAAACCTTAAATGTATTTTTTATTTGTAGCAAATACTAATTCGATTCAAACAAGCCGTGGATATTTGCATGTACGTTTTCGATAATCATACCTAAATCTTCAGGGTTTTCCGAAAAATTGATATTGTCAACATCAACGATAAGTAATTTGCCTGTATTATATGTAGATATCCATGCTTCATAACGTTCGTTCAACCTTTTAAGATAATCGAGGCGGATTGAGTTTTCGTATTCTCTTCCTCTTTTTTGGATTTGACTAACTAAAGTGGGCACGCTGGCGCGTAAATATATAAGTAAATCGGGAGCCTGGAGGAAAGAAGACATAAGTTCAAAAAGCGATGAGTAATTTTCAAAATCGCGTGTACTCATTAAGCCCATAGCATGTAAATTTGGCGCAAAAATTTGTGCATCTTCATAAATAGTACGATCCTGAATAATATCTTTTCCGCTTTTTCGTATATCAACCACTTGGCGAAAGCGACTGTTTAAAAAATATACTTGCAAGTTGAATGACCAACGTTGCATATCTTCATAAAAGTTATTTAGGTACGGATTGGTATCTACATCTTCATAATGTGCTTTCCAGCCATAATGTTTTGACAACAGACTTGTTAAGGTAGTCTTACCGGAACCTATGTTTCCTGCAACTGCTATATGCATAATTTTATGTTTTTAATTTTCTGACCAAAGTAACAAATTTTTGAATAAAAAAAATTATTTTACAGAATAAATGTAAACAGAAAAAGCATCACTTATAAACAATCTGTCTTTTTCAATCAGCGCTAATGAAGCATTATCTTTTGGCAAATTTATAGTTGTCTGCTCTAATGTTTTAAGATTATACTTTATTAACTTAGTCCCTGACATATAAATAATGTTATCGTTTATAATTTGAAAATTGTTAATATTTTTAAAAGGTAAGGTCTTGGAATACGTGCCATATTTATCAAACACAAATATACCATTAGCAGTATCGTTCAAATAAACCATATTTCCCGATTCAAACATATAAACAGGTTTAATTTCAACTCCGGTGAGTTGAGCAATATTCCCGCTTTGATTGGACATTTTTCGGTTTTTATCAAATCTGATCAATTGAAAATCTTGTTGGTCGTAAATCCACAATCCATTCTCATAAGAATTGCATACAAGGGTTCCCTGAATGATGTTCATATTGTCTATTGATAATGCATCTCCGCAAATACTTAACATGTTATCCAAAAATAAAATCAAACGAAAGTCATGGTAATAAAGCAAAATTTTAAGGGGATTGGAAACATCAACGAACGAAATGTTACCGTGAGTCTTATCGCTAAAGGTTTTTAAAAGATTGCCATTAGAATCGTATTTTTTTAATTCATTTCCTGAAAGAGTATAAAGGTTTCCCAGATTATCTGTTGTAATGTATGATGCCTGATAATTTATAGTTTTAATAAGAGTGTAATCACTTGATTTAAAAGCTATGCAAGCAAAAAATAAAAAAAATAAAAAAAAGTTTTTTATCATTACAGCATTTTTAAAATTT
>JAAXXA010000269.1 GCA_013334735.1 Bacteroidota bacterium | reverse complement strand
TATAATAAATTATTTGATGGAAAAAATGTAAATGTAGTATTTGAGAAGACATATCAGTTGCTTTTAAATTCATCAGCAGCGCTTGTAACTTCGGGTACGGCAACTCTCGAAACTGCTTTGTTTGAAATTCCTGAAGTAGTTTGTTATAAAGGTTCTTTTATCTCTTTCATGCTTGCCAAAAGACTAGTGAAAATAAAATATATTTCTCTAGTTAATCTTATAATGAACAAAGAAGTTGTGAAAGAATTGATACAGTCCGATTTTAATATTAATTCCCTTACTATTGAATTATCAAAAATATTGAATAATAAAAAAAGAGAAGAAATAATTACGGAATATCGTGAGTTAAAAAAAATGCTTGGAGGTTCAGGTGCGTCAACAAAAACAGCTGAATTTATTTTTAAAGATTTGTGTATAAAATAAAAATAGCCACAGATTCACAGATAATAAATCAATGTAGTTTAGTTAAGCATATCCCTGTTGTCATATCGAATCCCTCTTTCATCGGGATAAACTCCGTGAGATATCTAAAGCTCCGAAAATAGATTTCTCCCGTTGGTCGAAATGACAAGTAAAACCTTAACTAAACGGCATTGGATAATAAATTATTAAAGGCAATTATATTTTTTTAATTTTTCTATCTGTGAACATAGCGAAGCGATTCATGAACACAAAATAAAAATAAAAAAATAAGTGAATAATCTGTGGCTATATTTTAATCATGCATTACAGATATTAAGTTTATAAAATTTGTTAAAATTGAATCATTTTACAAATTTCTGTTTTTTTTTCTTATTTTTGATTAAAATTACATCTAAATCTAACACCCTGTTTTATTCATGTCTAAATTAAATCTGTTATTTTTGTTTGCCTTTACATTACTTACCAGCTATGTGTTTGCTGTTGATCTGAATGTACGCATTTTCAGCTCCTCTCAGTTGAAAGTAATAAGTATTACTCCTCTTTCAGGGAAATATATAATTTATAATAAAACGACTAAAATAGTTGACCTTTATAAAAATAATTCTGTTGAATTATCAATAAAAGATGGAAAAATCAGCATACTTAAACAGAATGAGAATCTTGGTTCTTATGATTCACTTTATTTCTCTGCAGATGGCTTTATAAACACCTTTACATTAAAATCAATCGATCCTGATATAAAGGAAAGAATATATGATGATGGAATAAAACTCTATGTTGAAAACAATTTTTTTAAAGTGATTAACAAAGTAGAAATCGAGCATTATATTGCAGGAGTAGTTGAATCGGAAGGCGGGATAAAAAAAAATCTGGAATTTTTGAAATTACAGGCTATCATTTCCCGGACTTATGCTATATGTAATATTCGCAAACATTTAAAAGAGGACGAATATAATTTGTGCGACAATACACATTGTCAGTTGTACAGAGGACGCTCTTCAAAAAGCATGATAATGATGGCAACCTCTCAAACAGCGGGCGATATTATTATTGATATTTCAAACAAACCTATTTCGGCTGCATTTCATTCTAATTGTGGAGGACAAACTATGAATTCAGAAGATATTTGGGCTATTTCCACAACTTACCTTAAATCAGTAAAAGATACTTTCTGTTTAAAACAATCTCAGGCTAAATGGGTTAAAAAAATTTCAAAAAAAGAATGGCTAACATATTTACTTAGCAAATATAATTACAACATTGAAGATTCTGATACTCTGAAAAGAGTTACAAACTTTACACAAAACAACAGAGAAGTTTACTTTGATAATAACACTAAAATTCCTTTGAAAACAATACGACAAGACTGGAAATTTAGATCCGCTTTTTTCAGTATCGAAAATCAAGGAGACACACTATTATTTAAAGGCAGAGGCTATGGACATGGCGTTGGACTATGCCAGGAGGGCGCAATGCGAATGATTGATCTTGGCTGGACACTCAAAAAAATTATCAAATATTATTACAAAGATGTGTCTATTATTAACATCGCTGAACTAAAGCCGAAGTAGAATTTTATTAACTAATCAAAATTTTAACCGCTAAGACTCAAAGGCGCTATAAAACAATGCTCGGTTATTTTATAAACTTCAATTTCCACGTTTTAATGGAAGTATTTTAAAAGATTTGTAAATATTTTTGAAACTTTGCGTCTCAGCGTCTTTGCGGTAAAAAAATATCAAGATGAACTTCTGGAACCGCCTGCCTTTATTACGAATTCTTATTCCTTTTATTTCTGGGATTTTTACAGCTCTTGTTATAAATTCAGTAATTGAAATTCCATTTTATTTTATCGTTTCTTACTATGCAATTCTGTGCGCATTCATATTATTATATAAAAGTTTCTCCATAAAATACAGCCATAGATGGATATTAGGTTTAATGCTTAATGTTTTCTTATTTATTTTCGGATATAAATACACTGACAGCTTAAATGTAAAAAATCGTCCTGCTGATTTCAGCCATTTTCACAGTAACGCTGACACTATCGTTGCTACTGTTACTGAAGCTGTGAATGAAAGGGAGCATGTTTACAGAGTTGTTCTGGAAATAAATTCAATAAAGCAAAACGGTCAATGGACAGCAGTTTCAGGTAAAGCCATGACATATTTTGAAAAAGATAATCTTTCAAAAAAGATATGTTATGGAGATCAAATTATTATTTCAGCAAATTTTAATGATGTTAAGCCTCCGCAAAACCCCGGTGAATTTAACTATAAAAAGTATCTTTCTCTTCATTCTGTATTTACGCAAGCTTATGTAAAATCAGGTAAATGGAAAATTCTTGATCACGATAAAGGATCTGTCATTAAATCTGTAGCTCTTAAAATAAGAAATAAATTCCTTAAAATTTTTGAAGACTATAATATTACAGGAGATGAGTATGCAGTAGCATCAGCGCTAATACTGGGATATACCGATAAAATTGATGCCGACCTGATAAGCGTTTATCAGGGTACTGGAGCATTACATGTACTTAGTGTTTCGGGGATGCATGTGGGTGTCGTTTTTATTGTTCTTAACTTTCTGCTTTCATTTTTTGACCGTTCTAAAAAGTTCAAATTTATTAAACCTGTTTTTCTTATACTTCTTATATGGTTTTATGCAGCCATAACAGGTCTTTCACCCGCAGTTAACAGAGCCGCTGCCATGATAACTTTTGTAATAATCGGAAAAGCATTAGGGCGGGAAACAAACATTTACAATACTCTCTCCGCTTCTGCGTTGCTATTACTGATTATTGATCCATTACTTCTTTTTGATATTGGTTTCCAGCTTTCTTACATTGCAGTAATCGGTATTGTTGCGCTTCAGAAAATGATCTCAAAATTATGGCTACCCAAAACTTGGTTATTAAAACAAGTGTGGGCGCTTATTTCCGTTTCACTTGCCGCGCAGCTCGCTACATTCCCATTAGCTTTACTGTACTTTCATCAATTTCCGAATTATTTTCTTTTAACAAATTTAGTCGTGGTGCCTTTATCAAATTTTATAATTTATTGCGGAATGCTTGTTATTGTTACATCACCTGTTATATTTTTCGCAGCATTATTTTCAAAGGCGCTTGTTTATTTAGTTTTCGGACTCAACCAGTCCATTCGTTTTATTGAAGGTATGCCCTATTCCGCCTTGAAAGGAATCCATATAAATAATTTCGAGATGGTAATGTTGTATCTCGGAATAATTACTATTGTAATCTTTTTTGTAAGCAAGAAAAATTTATACCTGAGGTTAGTAATTATTGTTGCTATTGCTTTTTCAACATCACTTGCTGTTAGTTCATTTATTTCGATAAAACAAAAGAAACTGATAGTTTACAGTATTAAGAAGTCTTCTGCCATTGATCTTATTGATGGCAATAATCATTTATTTTTAAGCGATACTAATTATACTGACAGTTCAAAAGCATATCAAATGCACCTTAAGAATAATTGGAGCAATATGCAATTGCACAAGCCTGAACTTGTAAACACTAAAATATTGAATAAAAAAAAGATACCAAACACAAATCTATCAGCTTTTTCAGATAAAAATTTTATTCAATTTTTTAATAAACGATTTGTAATTGTTAATAAAACTAATTATAGTATCATTTCCAATCATAAGGTAGCTGTAGATTACCTGATTATTTCCGGTAATATCTATACCGAAGTAGGCGAACTTTTAGATTCTTATAACCCCAAATTAATTATTATCGATTCATCAAACTCACTAAAAAAAACAGAGAAGTGGATACAGGAATGCGCCGAATTAAAAATTCCATGTTTTTCTGTTTTGAAATCCGGGGCTTATGAAGTGAATATTTGATAGCTGCTCAGGTAATTGAATGGAATGCAGATGACGCAGATAATTATGATTAAATATGATTTTTATCTTTTTCGTAATTCGTAATTTGTAATTCGTAATTCGTAATTGTTAATTCGTAATTCGTAATTGTTAATTCGTAATTGTTAATTCCTAACCTTGCTTTGCTTTTCGCTTAAATTATTTATTACTGTTGTCATTATCTGTTCCATTTTATCGTTGTTGGAAGCAAAATAGGTATAACTTTCTCTAAATTGCTCGAATGTAATATTATGTTTTTTCAATATATAACTGTAATAACGACGAGTGTTATAACTAATACTTTTTTGTGAAATATTATTAATTAATCCAACAGAACCTTCAACCAGAAAAGCATCCTCCAGCACACTTGCCATTTCATCTGAACTAATAATATTTGATGGGGGTATTTCTGCTTGTTTAGAATCATTTTTTTTAGCGCAAGATATAATAAGCGCTAAAATCAATATTGATATAAAAAATCTTGTTTTCATATTTTGCAAATTTAGTTATTTTTAAAATAGTTTAATTTTAAATGAATACTTTTTATTTATCTAAAGAAATATTATATTTGCACTTAAATAATTCTTAATTCATAAGAACATTATAACAATTAGACCATGAAAAAAATATCACTCTTTTTATTTTTACTTTTCACTATTCACTTTTCACTATTCAC
>JAAXXA010000873.1:1230-1623 GCA_013334735.1 Bacteroidota bacterium | reverse complement strand
GCATCCCATTGAACTTGTTGCCGAAAGATTAACATGATAAATACCGGAAGAATTGTAAAAATGTGATGCTGTTGTATAATTACTGCTGTCGCCATCACCAAAATCCCAAATATACGTTGCAGGGAAATAAAATGAGGATGAATTATAAAAAGAAATATTTGAAAGATCGCAACGAATAGCATCGCCAAAGCTAAAGTTGGCAATAAGCTTATCAATAGATACCGGATTACCTGAAATTGCGTAAGTGCAACCAAGAGAATCTTTTAATATAACAGATGGCGTAAAATTACCAGGTGTATTATATGTGTAAGTAACGCTGTCGCCATGATTTTCTGATGTGTAAAAACTTGCAGTCCCATTGCCAAAATCCCAAAAATACTGATTAGTATTTAT
>JAAXXA010000873.1:0-1220 GCA_013334735.1 Bacteroidota bacterium | reverse complement strand
GGTTAAATTTACAGGAACACATGGATTATATGGTTTTACAGTAAATGTACCTAATGGACCATTAATATTTATAATAGAATTTTCAACAAGAGTATCCGCGCAGTTGTGGCTGTTTATAACTATCAGTTGCACGTCAAAAGTCCCTGACATATTATACAGATGTGAAGAATTTTTTGTATCAGATGTATGTCCATCACCAAAATCCCATTCCCATTGAACAACATCTGAAGAAGAGGAATCTAAAAACAAAACAGGTAAAGGAGGACAATTTGCCCATAATGTGTCGGCTCCGAAATAAGCTGTTGGAATTGCATCAACTTGAATATAATTACTCAAAGCGATTGTATCGCTACATAACAATGGATTTGTAATAACAAGAGAAACATTATATAAGCCCGAGTTATTATAAGTATGAACCGGGGTTTGTAAAGAAGAAGTATCTCCATCACCAAAATTCCATAAGTAATTAAGATTATTTCCTAAAGATTGATTAATAAAATAAATTGGTGTCCCTGCGCAATTAACAGTATCTGTAACATAAAAATCAGCTTTAAGCGGAAGTATATTAATATTATTTGTTATGGCTAATGCGTCAACGCAACTATCTGCATTCGTGATTACAAGGGTAACAACATAATTACCCGAAAGGTTGTAAACATGCGTGGGATTTTGAGTTGTATCAATTACAGTATTATCGCCAAAATTCCATTCCCGTTTTATAATAGGTGAAATAGAAAAAGAATTATCTGTAAAAGAGATTGATTCGCCTTCACAAGTTGTAGCATCGCTTATTGTAAAGTTGGTTTTGATTTTAATTTCAACATCTAAAGTGTCATAAGAATCGTAAACACATTTAAGAGTATCTTTAGTTATGCCGCAGCGGTAATACATTTCAACGGATATTTTTTTATGAATATAATAAGTACCTGAATTTTGATAAGTATGTACTGGATTTTGCATAGCTGATGTAGAGTTATCGCCAAAATTCCAAAACCTTTCTGTAATAGTGCCATAAGAGCTACTGGAAGAATCTGTAAAAATGTAAGTCCCTCCGTCACAAGTTAGTGTATCAAGAGTTATATCAAATTTTTGCCTGACGCTATCAATAGTTAATATGTAATTTTTATCACAATTATCAAAACAATTTCCATTTCTGACATTATTGTCTTTAAATTCAAGATTAATTTTATAACGTCCGGCTTTGGAAAAAGTAATGAACG
>JAAXXA010000872.1 GCA_013334735.1 Bacteroidota bacterium | reverse complement strand
GAATTTTGAATAAACCTAAAGATGCCGACGATGCCAAACAAATACTATCGCAATTATCGGGAAATATGCACGAAGTTATAACAGGTGTTTGCCTGAAATCAAAAAATAAAACAAGATCTTTTTATTCTCTGACTAAAGTGTTTTTTAAAAAACTTTCGGAACAGGAAATAGATTATTATGTAGAAAACTACAATCCTTACGATAAAGCCGGAGCTTACGGAGCGCAGGAATGGATAGGGTATGTGGCAATTGAAAAAATTGAGGGTTCGTATTTTAATGTAATGGGGCTTCCCACGCGCCTACTTTATCAAGAACTTTTGGAATTTGTAAAATAAAATATACAATGCATGGAATAAAATGTAGCATTATATAAGTTGGCAGTACACAGTCTGCAAATACTACCGATTACTGAATACCGATTACCATTTTTACCCTTCACTACAATTCCTGCAAATCTCTATCCCTCCTCTGTTTTTTAAAATATTTTTTCTGAAAGAGTTATATTTTTTGCTTTTCAAAATTTCTTTTAAAGAAGTTGTTTTTAAATTGCCTAATATATGTTGCGCATCTTTGTCGAAACAGCAAGGAACTATGTTTCCATCCCATGTAATTACAAGCGATTGCCACATTCTGAAACAATGATTGGATAATTTATTTTTAATGTGATATTTTCCTGCATCGTCTTTAACATAACGGGAATATATAATGTTATCGGGTATTAATGAATTGTCGTTTTCGTAATCATAAACCTGCGCCGATTTCAATTGTAGTTCGTCAACTCCTAGTTGTTTTGATAATTGTTCAATACTTTCGATTTGATGTTCATTTGTTTTTAAAACCAAGAATTGAAGAATTATAAATGGTGTTTTTGATTTCATTTTTTCTTTCCATAAAACCATATTTTTTATTCCGGATATTACTTTGTTGAAATCACCATTTACGCGATACGAAGAATATGTTTCCTGATCAGTTCCATCTAACGAAATAATAAGCCTGTCAAGTCCTGAAGCAACTGTTTGATGAGCTGTTTTATAATCTAAAAAATGTCCGTTGGTTGAAGTTGCCGTAAATATTTTTTTTGATTTTGCATATTTTATTATTTCAAAAAAATGCTTGTTTAAATATGGTTCGCCCTGGAAATAAAGTATCAGATAAATCAGGTGTTTTTCCAATTGATCCAAATATTTCTGAAAATCAGTTATTTCGACAGAACCGGTATTTCGTGATAATATTTTTAATCCGCTTGGGCATTCAGGACAACGAAGATTGCAATTGGTTGTAATTTCTATTGAAGCGCTGACAGGCATTCCCCAATGAAAGGATTTTTTGAAAATTCTTGAAATTAGATAACTCAGATGAATCTTTTTGAAATTGATTATCTTAGCAATACTGAGTATGGATAAAATATTAAAAAAATTGCTTAATTTGTATTTCACGTATTTTACATTTATAACTTTAGGCACTCTAAGTACTCCTCCGCCGCGGCGGACTTTAGGCCCTTATTTTATTTTATTCTTTCAGTAAGTTTTTTTACAAAATAAAATTTGATAAAAAATTCTTTTGCAATAATTCTGAACACAGTATATGAAGGGATAGCCAGCATCATTCCGGGAATTCCCGCAAA
>JAAXXA010000268.1 GCA_013334735.1 Bacteroidota bacterium | reverse complement strand
TCTTTTTCTAACTGCTTCCAGCCCCTCTAATACTTGGATATTATCCGCTGTATAGGTATCTTTTTCTAAAACGTCTTTTTCTATTTCACTCATTTTTTTTATGTTTTGCTTAATTTCACAAATATAGAAAAAATTATTGAAACAGACGTTATAAAAATGCAATAAAATAAGCGTTTTTATCAACTTTTTTAATGTGAATAAAACCGTTGCTTGTCTATGAAATACAGAAGTGTAAGGGAATAAAAATTCATAAAAATCACGACTAAGATAAAGATGGATTTTTGACTAAGAAATGGATGAATATTTTGCTAAAAACGATTCCGAATTACAGGTAAATTATCTCATAATTCGTAATTGATAATTCGTAATTCGTAATTGCTTTATCGTTTATAAAGAATATGTAATCCCTGCTAATGCAGTAAATCCAAATGCAGGATAATTATTCCAGCGTTGGTATCTTACAGCGCCTATATTATTAAAATTAACGAATCCTGAAAGAATTTTGGAGTATCTGTATTCAAGCCCTAAATTAAAATCAACTGTCCCTTTCAAATTAATTGACGAAACAGTTGGTGTTGGATTAAATCCATTTGTTATGTATGTTTTTGCTTTTGAACTACTTAGAGCATACACTTCGGTTTTTACAATAATTTTATTTTTTAAATTATAATTGAATGAAAATTTCACATCCACATAAGGTTTATGCCATGCTTCCAACTCATTGCTCATATAGTAATGGTAGTAGTCGGAAGACAAAATAATTTTTATCTTTTCAGCTTTTTGATATGTAATTTCAGCTCCTGTATTTATTATTTCAGCGTTATCGTAAATTACCGTGAATTTATTATTTAGAGTAGTTGTAGTATCATTAATAAACAAAGGCATATTATTTACTACCGATCTTGATAAATGCGCATTAAAAGAAATATTCGAGCTTATACTGCCTTTAAAACCTCCCGCAACTTTTGTTTTTGTATTAGAAAAATCAATTGGTAAGGATGTATTTATAAAAGGGTTTTCTACTGAAAGATCAATAATATTATTCCTTTTCATTTCACCTGTAAAAGCTCCATACAATATAAAAATATTATCGTAAATATTAATACTGAAATTTACATCGGGATAAACATACAATAAAGAATTATCACAAGCTTTAATAGACGCGTTAACACCTAAGTTAAATTTTAGAACATTATATGCGGCTGAAAAATGAGGAGTTAAACGTACTACTCCTCCATTTGATGAATTTATTTTATTAACGTCTCTGTAATAATCAACATCAGCATTTAAACCAATATTCTGACGATGTACAGATTTCCCGAGAACAGAAATATTTTTATCTATTTCCCCGTTAAATCCAATGTAGTCTTCAGTTGCATCAAACAAATCCGATAAATTGAAATATTTAACAGCAAATGAATGATTTAGTTTTGTAGAATCAATGTATGTGCTAAAGAATTTCAACTGCCCTCCTATTTTTGAAAATCGCTGCTTTATGCTGTCTTTATTGTTGGCATCAGGGATACTTACAAAATCAAAAGGTTTAAATCCGTAATAATGGACAACATTTCTTTTGTAATCAACTACTGCCGATAATGTATGGTTTTTATAAAACTTTTGCCCTTGAATTCCGGCGTTATTATCACTAAATCCGGGGTATCCGTAATTTTTTATCTTTCCAGAAGACGATAAGTGTTTAAAATATATTCCAACGGATTGATTTGTTGATCTAAGTGTACCCAGATAAAATTCAGCTAAGGGGGTTATTTTTGTGCCAAAACCGGCTTTAACATAAGATTTGTAAAATTTGGTTAAAGGCTCCCCTACCATCTTTGCAGGTTTTACAGGTTCTACGGCAAAATACGTTGACTGCAACTTTGGACTTATGGAATAAGTAAAATTAAGTTTCTCCACCACCGGGTCAACTATTTGAGGATTCTCATTCATCTTAAAAGCATCCGAAATAGTAGGTTTATAAGCATCCACAATAACAACAGTATCCTGAGCTTTTACAATATTCTGAAAAATAATCAACGCAAAAAACAGCAGGAATGCGCCCTTTAGTTTAAATATATTAAGATCGTTATTCATTATTTTATCTCCTTTTATTTTATTATTAAATTGTCTTCAATCAGAACTTATTGTCTATTACTTACTCCTTAGCTTGTAGCTTGCAGCTTATAGCTTGTAGCTTATTATTCCTTCTCTTCAAAAAGTTTTTCACTATCAGGTGTATTATCAAATTTTATTTTTTCATCTTCCTGTATTTTCTGCTGTTCCAGTAAAAGCAATTGCGCTTTTTCTTTTTCATCATTATTTATTTTATTAAGTTTTTCGTGAGCAATAGTAACCAAATCCGCGCCGTCATAATTATCAATAATACTTTGTAATGTGTATTTTGCCTGAAATATATTACCTGTTTTCACATAAACATCTGCTAACAGAATATAGCTTTTTGCCAGCCAGTAATCATAAGAAGGGACGAGATTAATAACTTCAAAAATTAAATTTTCGGATTTAACGTAATCTTGTAAAACATACTGCAAATATGCGAGATTATACTTAGCTTCTGCGCCAAATTCGCTCGTAGGACTAAGTTTATACGCAAATTCAAATTCTGTTTGAGCAAGAGCTGTACTATCCAATAAAAGCGCACTTCTTCCAATAGTAACATGTGCTTCAGTAAGTAATTCTTCTGTAACTTTTTCAGTTCCGATAAGTTCACGGGCAGCAATTATTGCTTTATTATAATTACCCGCTTTCCAATTGCAGCGCATTATCGCGCTTCGCGCTAAGATTATATTAGATTTATATTCTGCATTTTTTTCCAATTCAGAGTAATAAAAAGCAGCGCTGTCGTACCTGTTAAGTTTATAATTAATCTCCGCAGCTTTAATTAAAGCATATTCCGAAAATTTATTTTGCGGTTTACCCGTAACATATATATATCCCATGAGAGCTTCAGCCAGATTATTATTTTTATAATCACATTCTGCTTTATAGTAATACGCGTTCGTTACAAAATAACCATTAGGAAACTGCTGTATATATTTGCTGAATCCTCTGGTTGCTTTATCGCAATCGCCGTTCATATATTTTGTTTCAGCAGCAAGATATGTCATGGAATCCTGTTCTGTTTCGGTTTTTGTTCCATATTCGGGTTGTCCTTTTACATATAAATAAAAAGCCGACACGCTATCCATATCCATGTATATATTACGAATACTTATTAGCGCATCTTTCGATTCGTTTGTTGCAGGATAGTCGCTTACTACTTTTTTGAATGTTTGAAGTGCAAGAGTATCTCTGTCGGTATTGAAATATATCAATCCTGTTTTTAGTAAAGCTCGTTTAGCATAGCTTCCAGAAGAAAAATCGGTATTTACTTTTTTATAATAAATCAAAGCATTTTCGTTGTCATTTTTTGTAAGATAAGTGTTGGCAAGTTCAAATTCAGCATCATCGCAATATGCTGTTTTAGGATACTGCTCAAGCATTACGAGAAGTGTATTTATTTTAGAGTCATATTTGCCTAATACTCCATAACAAAGCGATTTTTGATACATCGCGTAATCCGTATCAAATGATTTAATTGCAATAGCTCTATCATAATATTCAATAGCGTTGGAATATTCTTTTGAAATAAAATAGCAGTCGGCTATTCGAAGACATGCATCATTGATAACTTTTTTATTTTCATCTGATTTATTAGTATAAAATTTCCTGAAATTGTTAATTGCCGACTTATAATTTTTTTGTTTAAAGTAGCAATATCCTATGTTGTAATTAGCTGTATTATATATAGGAAGGCTGAATGCTCCGGGGGAGATAAGGAATGTTTTATAATTTACAATTGCCGAATCAAACTCTGATAATCTGTAAAAACCCTCCCCTTTCCAATAATAACAATTTGCTTTAATAGTATTATCAAAAGGCTGTGTATTTGACTTGTTTAATACAGTTATGGCGCTATCAATATCTTTATTGTTAAACAATTCAATTCCTCTGTAATAAGCTATTTTTTGATATGCTTTATTAAGTTTATCGTCCCTATGCTTAATTTTTTCAATAGAAGTAAGAGCATCCTTATAGTTTTTTGTTGTGAGGAAAAGATTAACGAGGCTTGTTCTGGCTTCATCAATTTTTGAAGATTCGGGATAATCATTTATAAATTTCTGAAATGCCTCAACAGCTTCATTATATGGATTTATTGATAATTCATAAGCTAATTTTGCATAATTAAACAAAGCATCTTCTTTAATAGTAGGATAAAAAGAATATTTGCTTGCTGAAAGGAACGAATTCATTGCAAAATTTTTATTCCCATTCTTAAGATAGCAATCCCCAAGAATATAATAAGTGTTTTGAGTTAACGAATCCTCGACTGTAGTTACTTTTTCAAAATATGAAATAGCTTTAGTAACATCCGCGCCACTTTTGTAATAAGCATATCCTGTTTCATAATTATCCTGACGGGTAATTATATTTTTAGTTTTGCTCATATATTTTTCTAAGTATGGAATAGATGCGGCATATTGCTCTGTTTTAAAATACGATTCTCCTAAAATGCGCGCAATTTCATCCGCTCTGCTTGCTGTAGCTGAATCGAGCAAAGGTGGAGCATAAGCAATTACCTCATCATATTTTCCCTGCAAATAATAAATTTGAGCTATGTAGTAGGGAATTACATGTTTAAAAGTTTCATCCTTTTCAATTTTTAAAAAACTTTTAAGCGCTGTTTCATAATTTTTTTCACTATATAAAATATGCGCGTAATAATAATTTGCAGAAGCGAAGTATTTTGTATCAATATCTATAATTTCAAATAAATGTTTTTTAGCCTTATCATATTTTTTTAGCATGAAAAAGCTGTATCCCGATTTAAAATAATATTCCGATAGCTCTTCGGTATTCAAATCATATACATCAACATCTTCAAAGGCTTTTTCGGCTTTTAAATACTTTTGTTGCCTGTAATATAATTTTGCAAGCTGGAAATTTGCC